>NZ_CP176417.1:1817727-2120681 GCF_046245175.1 Lysinibacillus sp. 38-6 | reverse complement strand
TTCCGCAAAGCTTTTATGCAGCTTTATTAACGAATGCAACAGGCAATGTAGAAAAAATTCAGCAGCTTGTTGCGGAGGCCAGTGAAAAGGGCATTGCCTTTTATCCGCCATCGTTATTACAAAGTACAAAATTCTTTACTGTTGAAAAGGATGGTATTCGCTATAGTTTAGCTGGTATTAAAGGCGTACCACATACGTTTTTAGAAAAAGTGGTAGCGTTGCGTAAAACAAATCCCGATGCTTTTCATAATATATTTGATTTAGCTGTAGCGTTAAGTGCCCAACATTTTAAACCGAAAATAATGGAGCCTCTTATATATGCAGGGGTGCTCGATTATTTAGGGAAGGATCGTGCTGTGCTTATTGCTACTTTAGAGGCGGCTTTCAAACAGGCGGAGCTTGTTCGCCCGACAGAAGATGTGGATATCGAAACGGCAACTGCCTTTAGCTTTGGAAAACCGAAGTATATGGATGCCGAAGCGATGCCACAGAAGGAAAAATTGCAACATGAGAAAGAAACGCTAGGCTTTTATATTTCAGCACATCCTGTTGCCGACGAAAGAACAACGTGGGGGGATGTCACGACAACGTGTGCTGAGCTGAAGCATACACGTGAAGGAACATACGTAAAAATGTTAGGCTTGATTGAAGAAGTGAAAAAAATTAGGACTAAAAAAGGTGAGCAAATGGCTTTTGTCCAATTGCAAGATGAATATGGCACAGTGTCTGTTACCTTATTCCCGCAAGTTTTTCAACTCGTACAAGATCTTTTGATTGAAGATGAATTGCTATATATTGAAGGCACACTTGAAAAACGTTTTGGTAAACCACAAGTGAAAGCAAAACATGCACAATCGACTAAAAAAATATAATATTAAACAAGAATTTGGAAACTGCATAGACTTTTATGCAGTTTTTTCTTTACTTTTTAACAGTTATTTTGTAAGATGTAGTCAATGCCAAAAAAGTGGTCAGACCACTTTTAAATAACGGGAGTTAATCATATGGATAAACAAACCGAACAAAAAAAAGTATTTTTAGAAATCGTTCAGCAATTGCGTCAACTTATTCGTATGGAAAAAATTCAAGCTGGAGAGAAGCTTCCTTCTGAACGTGTTTTATCAGAAAGGTTAGGTGTTGGGCGTTCCTCTGTAAGGGAAGCACTGCGCAGTTTAGAGTTACTTGGACTTATTGAAACGCGTCACGGTGGCGGGACATTTCTTGCCTCAACACATAAGCATCAGCTTGTCGAAGTACTGTCGATGTTTATATTAGAAGATGAAAAATCAAAAAAAGATGTCGAATTAACGCGACAAATTCATGAAAAGGAAGCAATTCGCGTAATAAGTTGTACAGAGATTCTTCGTACACTACCAGTGTGGGATAGTTTTTTTGTGAGGCTGGAAATTGAAGGAACAGTAAATTGTCGTGATGTCTTGCGAGAAATAATCATTACATCTGGCAATCGACTTTCGCTGAAAATTTGGTTTCAACTAACGGCTTATGACGGTGACCGTTTAAATCGAAACTCAACGGAAGATGAAAAACTAATTCTTCAAACGATGTTGAAATCCATGCAGCTTGGCTATGAAAGAGAAGCATTACGAGCTTACGAGCAGTGGATGGCTACTAGTCAAACTTTTTAAACAACAAAGGGGGAGTCAATCATGGCAATACGCGACATATTTAACGCAAATCGAAAAAAGAAACAGGATGGACAAGAAAAGGCATTTCCAGAAGGACTCATGACAAAATGTCCAGAATGCCGTCATATTCAGTTAACAAAAGAATTAGAAAAGCACCATAAAGTATGCACGAAATGTGGCCATCATTTTAAAATGACTGCACAGGAGCGTGTAGCAGACTTCTTAGATGAAGGATCGTTCGTTTCAATGGACGATCACTTACAATCAAGTAACCCACTGAATTTCCCTGCCTATGTAGAGAAAATTAATGCCGATCAACAAAAAACAGGCTTAAATGAAGCTGTTTTGACGGGTTTAGGGACACTTGAAGGTGAAGATATTGTTGTTGCCATTATGGATTCTCATTTCCGAATGGGTTCAATGGGTTCGGTTGTTGGTGAAAAGATTACGCGAGCAGTGGAAAAAGCAACTGAATTACGTGTGCCATTTATCATTTTCACCGCAAGTGGTGGAGCGCGAATGCAAGAAGGTGTACTGTCGTTAATGCAAATGGCAAAGACAAGTGTTGCATTAAAACGTCATAGCAATGAAGGCTTATTATTTATTTCAATTTTAACGCATCCAACTACTGGTGGTGTTTCTGCAAGTTTTGCCTCAGTGGGGGATATTAATATAGCGGAACCTCAAGCGCTAATCGGCTTTGCGGGTAGACGTGTTATAGAAGAAACGGTAAGAGAAAAGCTACCTAGTGATTTCCAAACTGCAGAATTTTTATTAGAGCATGGTCAACTTGATGCCATTTTCCATCGTAAAGATTTACGTAAACAAGTAGCTGTGCTTGTCAAAATGCATACGAAGGGTGGCGTACAACATGTCTAAAAATTTAGCTTTCGAAGAACCAGTAGTACAATTACGTGAGAAAATTGATGAATTAAAAACGATTGCTGCTGAAGCAGACGTAGATATGACAGGCGAGATTGAAAAGCTCGAAACACGTTTAACGCAACTTGAACAATCAATCTATGAAAATATGAAGCCGTGGGATCGTGTGCAAGTAGCACGACATCCAGAACGACCAACAACGTTGCAATATATTGAGGCGATGTGCGAAAACTTTATTGAATTACATGGAGATCGTACGTTTGGAGATGATGCGGCGATTCTTGGTGGGATTGCACTATTTGAAGGACAACCGGTTACAGTGATCGGACACCAACGTGGGAAATCTACGAAAGAAAATATTCGTCGCAACTTTGGTATGCCACATCCAGAAGGCTATCGTAAGGCGTTACGTTTAATGAAACAAGCAGAAAAATTTAATCGTCCCATTATTTGTTTTATTGATACAAAAGGTGCTTACCCTGGGAAAGCGGCAGAAGAGCGTGGGCAGAGTGAGGCCATTGCTCGTAATCTAGTAGAAATGGCTGGCCTATCAGTACCAGTTATTAGTATTGTTATCGGAGAAGGCGGCAGTGGTGGTGCATTAGCTTTAGGCGTTGCAAACCGTGTATTTATGTTAGAGAACTCTACTTATTCAGTTATTTCTCCAGAAGGTGCTGCTTCAATATTATGGCGTGATGGTAGCCTGGCTAAACAGGCAGCGGAAGCGATGCGCATTACTGCACCAGATTTAAAAGAGCTTGGTGTTATTGATGGTATTATTCCTGAAATAACTGGTGGCGCACACCGCAATGTGGCAAAGCAGGCAATTTATATTAAAGAATGCATTAGTGACACACTAAATGTATTAAATTCTTTAAATGGTGAACAATTAATCGAAGACCGATATGAAAAATTTAAAAAAATCGGACAATATATAGAAGAATAGACAAAATCGCATGGCAAGCTCTGAAGGTCTAGTTCGTTAAAATATAGCGAAGAATTTATAAAAAATGTTTAAATTTGGATACTTCAGAATGGAAAGAGTGTGTGAAAGCGCATTCTTTTCATTTTTTATGTAAAAGTTATGTATTTCTAGCTCCAGAACCCTTACATAGTTTGTTTTTTCGTGTTAATGTGAATAATATTAGATAACACTGCAGGAGGTTGTTCGACAATGAAAAAAATTGCCGTATTAACAAGTGGTGGAGATGCCCCTGGCATGAACGCAGCAATTCGAGCGGTCGTTCGTAAGGCAGCTTATCATGGAATAGATGTTGTTGGAATTAAGCATGGCTATGAAGGTTTAATTAAAGGATCTTTTGAGCTACTTGATTTGGGCTCTGTAGGTGGCATCATTCAAAGAGGCGGTACCAATTTATTTTCAGCACGGTGCCCTGAATTTAAAGAAGATGCTGTCCAACAGCAAGGTATTGCAAAAATGCAAGAAGCAGGTATCGAAGGGTTAGTTGTTATCGGGGGTGATGGTTCTTACCGTGGAGCAATGGATCTTGTGAAGAAAGGTTTCCCGGTTGTTGGGGTGCCTGGCACAATTGATAACGACGTTCCTGGAACAGAATACACAATTGGCTTTGATACTGCCCTGAATACAGTCGTTGAATCCATCGATAAAATTCGTGATACAGCGACTTCCCATGAAAATTCTTTTATTGTTGAAGTAATGGGACGCGATGCAGGTGATATTGCATTGTGGGCAGGGCTTGCAGCAGGTGCTGAAACAGTTTTAATTCCCGAAGAAGATTATGATTTAGATGACATCGTATCACGTTTAGAGCGTGGTGAGGCACGAGGGAAAAAGCATAGTATCATTATTGTAGCTGAGGGTGTAATGTCAGGTAGCGAGTTGGCAAAACTGCTAAAAGAAAAAACAGGCAAAGAAACGCGTGTTTCGGTTCTTGGTCATATTCAACGCGGTGGTTCTCCAACAGCACGTGATCGTGTTCTCGCAAGTCAATTTGGTGCACATGCAGTAGAGTTGTTAATGCAAGGTAAATCTGGTCGAGCTGTAGGCATACGCAACCATACAGTGATCGATTATGATATGCCAGAAGCTTTCGAACGACATCATGAGTCAGATGTAAGCTTATATACTTTAATGAAAGAACTATCAATATAAATTGGCGTAAAACGGAGTGGGCAGAAAATGAGAAAAACAAAAATCGTATGTACAATTGGTCCAGCAAGTGAGTCACCGGAAATTTTAGAAAAACTAATTGAGGCAGGTATGAATGTAGCCCGCTTAAATTTTTCACACGGTTCACATGAAGAACATGAAGTGCGCATTAATTTAATTCGTGAAGTTGCAGAAAAGTGTGGGAAACCAGTTGGGATTTTGCTCGACACAAAAGGACCTGAAATTCGCACACATAATATGAAAAATGGCGAGCTGCATTTATCAGCTGGTCAAGTAATTGATATCTCAATGACTGAAGTAGAAGGAACAGAGGCAAGTTTCTCTGTAACGTATGATCGACTCATTGAAGACGTAGAGCAAAATTCAATTATTTTATTGGACGATGGTTTAATTCAATTACGTGTATTAGCAACAGATACAGAAAAAGGACTTATCCATACAATCGTGGAAAATGCCGGTGTCTTAAAAAATAAAAAGGGAGTTAATGTCCCTGGTGTTTCAGTGCAACTACCTGGAATTACGGAAAAAGATGCACAAGATATTCTATTCGGTATTAAACAAGGTGTGGATTTCATTGCCGCTTCATTCGTTCGTCGAGCTAAAGATGTATTAGAAATTCGTGAGTTACTTGAGCAAAATGGTGGTAGCCATATTCAAATTATCCCAAAAATCGAGAACCAAGAAGGTGTCGATAATATCGACGAAATCATTTTAGTTTCTGACGGATTAATGGTTGCACGTGGTGACTTAGGCGTAGAAATTCCTGCTGAAGAAGTACCTTTAGTTCAAAAGAAATTAATTTTAAAATGTAACCAAGTTGGCAAACCAGTTATTACAGCAACGCAAATGTTAGACTCAATGCAACGTAATCCTCGTCCAACACGAGCTGAAGCAAGTGACGTTGCAAATGC
The DNA here is from genome assembly GCF_046245175.1 of Lysinibacillus sp. 38-6. Taxonomy (GTDB): domain Bacteria; phylum Bacillota; class Bacilli; order Bacillales_A; family Planococcaceae; genus Lysinibacillus. The sequence goes on along the minus strand of NZ_CP176417.1, from coordinate 2,115,090 downwards.
CATTATTGATGGAACGGATGCAATCATGCTATCTGGTGAAACAGCAGCAGGGATTTATCCAGTAGAATCTGTACAAACAATGAATAAAATTGCACAACGTACAGAAAATTCATTAGACTATAAAGCAATCGTTTCTACACGTAGTCGTGAAAAAGAAGCGAACATGACAGAGGCTATTTCGCAGGCAGTTGCCTATACTTCGATTAACTTAGGTGTAAAAGCCGTCCTAGCTCCAACAGAGAGTGGTAACACAGCACGTATGATTGCAAAATATCGTCCTGGTGTACCGATTGTCGCTGTAACAGGCGCAGCAAATACTGCAAGTGCACTTACACTTGTATGGGGTGTCTATCCTGTAGTATGTCAACGTGTTACAACAACTGACGAAATTTTAGAGCTTGCAGTAGATGAAAGCTTAAAACACGGTTTTGTCACGCACGGTGATGCTGTTGTTATTACGGCAGGTGTTCCTGTAGGTGAAGCAGGTACTACGAACTTAATGAAAGTACACATCATTGGTGACTTACTTGCTCGCGGACAAGGGATTGGCAAAGCGTCTGTTATCGGTCATACAGTTGTAGCAAAAAATGCTGCTGAAGCCTTAGCGTATGATACGGAAGGCTGTATTTTAGTAACGGTCGGTTCTGATCGCGATATGATGCCAGCAATTGAAAATTGTATCGGACTTATTACAGAAGAAGGCGGTCTGACAAGTCATGCCGCAGTTGTAGGGCTAAGTCTTGGTATCCCTGTAATCGTCGGCGTAAAAGAAGCAACAACATTAATTCGTCACGGTCAGGAAATAACAATGGATGCGGAAACCGGCGTTATTTACAAAGGACATGCAAGTGTTCTTTAATAGGTAGTGAAAAGGCTCTAGTATGGGGTAACCGTACTAGAGCTTTTTAAATAAAAGAATACATAATTTAAAGGCCTATTGATTTTTAGTTGAAACTTATTGGGCTATAATAACATATAGAAGGTATAGCTTTTTCAATAGAAGGGAGAAAAATATGAAAAAAGTTTTTCTTAGTTTTGTTGTGTATGCATTAGCCGAGCTGGCGTTATTAATAGTTATTGGTCAAACTATTGGCGTTTTCAATACATTATTACTTGTTGTGGCAACGACAATCATTGGCATTTATATAGCGAAAAATAAAGGTATTAATTCCGTGAAAAACGTAAAACATATGGTAGCGCAAGGGCAAGCACCGGGACCTGCCTTAGTTGATGCGATGTTGAATTTTAGCGGTGGCGTCCTTTTAGCATTACCTGGTTTTATCACCGATCTCATTGGTTTGTTACTGCTTTTGCCGATAACACGTAAATTGTTCCAACCGCTTGTATTTTACTGGATGCGTAAAAAAATGAAAAAAGGCCAATTTATTATCGTTCAAAAATAGATTTCTCTTTTAGCTTTACAGCTAGAAATAAAAATATTGGGCTCAGTAAAATACCATAAAAACCAAATAATAAGATGGAGGCAGCACTGATGAAAAACGTATGGAATGTACGTAATTGCAGGGTATTCGACCAGAGCATCGATTCAGCAAGCTGCCTTGTTAGTTGAACAAACAAATATAATAGCAAAATGGCTACACATAAAAAGGTATCACCTTTGAAATAAAAGTAAACGCTCATTGGTACGAGAAAGACGCCGATGCCAAAGAACGGTAATACATCTGCGAATGCAACAATGAAAGCTTTAATAATGGCTTGTTCAAATTGTAATAATAAAAAGCCTCCGCACAAAATAAGTAATGTAATTGTAAATAATTGAAACTCAACATATACAAAGTAATGAAACAATTGCATAACTTTAGAAAAATGAGCTTGCCATTGATTTCTATATTTTTTTGGAACGTATTGAAAAAACCAAGTACGAGATTTGCGGGTTTCGATTAACGCAAAATAGTAGGCAACAAGGAAAATAAAAACTTCAATAACATGCTTCATAAATATTTGAAATAAGTTGGCAGTATACACGACGATAGAATCGAAAATAGAGAGCGATTTTTCTTGTAAAAACTGGATAAACATTGATTCGTATTCCGTGAACAATGGGAAGTTTTGAAGTGTGTCACGTATTTCTGGAAAGATGAGTATAATGCTGTTTATTGAGATGACGATGAGGAGAGCAAGACAAGAAAGTATCAGTATTTCAACAATAATGGCAGCAATCCAATAATTGAGCTTACAGTACTTATGAAGAAAATTTATGATAGGGTACGTGGTAAATGATAAAAAAATAGCAAGTGATACAGGTAATACGAACCATAGAATCACTAAGTAAAAAACAAATAACAAAACATTAATAGTTCTTTCGTATGAAAAATATTTAATATTCCTCATTTTAACAAATTCACCCCAATTCAAATGAAAATATATTGTCAAAATATACAAAAAAACCTCTTTAGTACGTTTTTCTAGTCGCTCGTCCTACTTTTTCTTAATTTGAAGGATTTTCATTCACAAAGCTGTCAAAAATGATTATAATAACAATGTAAGCGATTTACTTAATGGTTCATGTGAGCAAAAACGTAAATGCTAAGGTTGAAAAAGCGTTTACAACAAAATTATTAGTATGAGGGAGCGATAATTTATGTCAGCAACAAAAGGTTTAGAAGGTATCGTAGCAGCGGAATCTAAAATCAGTTCAATTATCGATGACACACTTACATATGTTGGTTACAACATTGATGATTTAGCAGACAACGCATCATTTGAAGAGGTAATTTACCTACTATGGCATACTCGTTTACCTAAAGCAGACGAGCTTGCTGAGTTAAAACAACAATTAGCAGACAACATGTCTATTCCACAAGCAATTGTAGACCAATTCAAAACGTACCCACTTTCAACTGTACATCCAATGGCTGCACTTCGTACGGCAGTATCTTTACTTGGTGTATTCGATGAAGAAGCGGATGTTATGGATCCAGAAGCTAACTATCGTAAAGCAATTCGTCTACAAGCTAAAATTGCAACTGTTGTTACTGCATTTGCGCGTGTACGTAAAGGTTTAGAGCCAATTCAACCAAAAGCAGAGCTTAGCTATGCAGCGAACTTCCTATATATGTTAAAAGGCGAAGAGCCAGCACCAATCGAAGTAGAAGCGTTCGACAAAGCGTTAGTATTACATGCTGACCACGAATTAAATGCTTCTACATTTACTGCACGTGTATGTGTTGCTACATTATCAGATGTATATTCTGGTGTAACTGCAGCTATCGGTGCATTAAAAGGACCACTTCATGGCGGAGCAAATGAGCAAGTTATGAAAATGTTAACTGAAATCGGTTCTCTTGATAATGTTGAATCTTATATTCAAAATAAATTAGATAACAAAGAAAAAATCATGGGCTTCGGTCACCGCGTATACCGCAAAGGCGACCCACGTGCACCACACTTACGTGTAATGTCACAAAAATTAACTGAACTAACTGGTAAACCAGAGCTTTATGATATGTCAGTTAAAATCCATGACATGATTGTTGAACAAAAGAAATTACCAGCTAACGTAGACTTCTTCTCTGCGTCAGTATACGATTCTTTAGGTATCGATCATGACTTATTCACACCAATTTTCGCAGTTTCACGTACTTCTGGTTGGGTAGCACATATTCTTGAGCAATATGCTAACAACCGCCTAATCCGTCCACGTGCAGATTATGTTGGACCAGGCATGCAGAAATATGTTCCAATCAGTGAGCGCTGATTTGGAAAATATGCTAGAATATTTGGGACTGTGTTACCTATAACACAGTCCTATGATTATGAATTTAGGAGGCAACAAAAATGTCAAACAAAATTGTAGTTGAAAACGGCGTACTTAATGTACCAAACAACCCAGTAATCCCATTCATCGAAGGTGATGGTATCGGTCCTGATATTTGGGCAGCAGCATCACGCGTTATCGACGCAGCAGTAGAAAAAGCTTATAACGGTGAAAAGAAAATCGAATGGTTAGAAGTTCTAGCTGGTGAAAAAGCATTTAACCAAACTGGTGAATGGTTACCTCAAGAAACTTTAGATAAAATTAACGAATACCTAATTGCCATTAAAGGTCCTCTTACTACGCCAATCGGTGGTGGTATCCGCTCTCTAAACGTAGCTTTACGTCAACAACTTGATTTATATGTTTGCTTACGTCCAGTACGTCACTTTGATGGAGTACCTTCTCCAGTTAAACGTCCAGAAGACGTTGATATGGTTATCTTCCGCGAAAACACAGAAGACATCTACGCTGGTATTGAATTCGAATCAGGCTCTGAACAAGCTAAAAAAATCATCAACTTCCTACAAACTGAATTTGGAGTAAACCAAATCCGTTTCCCAGAAACTTCAGGTATCGGTGTAAAACCTGTATCTAAAGAAGGTACTGAGCGTTTAGTTCGTTCTGCTATCGAGTATGCTATCAAACATAACCGTCCATCTGTGACTCTAGTTCACAAAGGAAACATCATGAAATTCACTGAAGGTGGATTCAAAAAATGGGGTTATGAATTAGCAGAAACTGAATTTGCTGATCAAACTTTCACTTGGAACCAATATGATGCAATTAAAGCTGACCAAGGTGAAGAAGCAGCAAACAAAGCACAAGCTGAAGCTTTAGCAGCTGGTAAAATCTTAGTAAAAGATTCAATCGCTGATATCTTCTTACAACAAATCTTAACTCGTCCAACTGAGTTCGATGTAGTAGCTACAATGAACTTAAATGGTGACTATATTTCTGATGCATTAGCTGCACAAGTTGGTGGTATCGGTATCGCTCCAGGAGCAAACATTAACTACGTAACTGGACATGCGATCTTCGAAGCTACTCACGGTACAGCTCCAAAATATGCTGGTTTAGATAAAGTAAATCCATCTTCAGTATTACTTTCAGGTGTATTAATGCTTGAACACTTAGGATGGCAAGAAGCTGCTGACATGATCACTAAATCTGTAGAACAAACAATTTCTTCAAAAGTTGTAACTTATGACTTCGCTCGTTTAATGGACGGCGCTACAGAAGTGAAATGTTCAGAATTTGCGAACGAACTAATTAAAAACTTATAATTTTTACGATTAAGCGTAAAAATAATAACTGTAACGATCCACGATCTTTCAACAGATAACTGTTTAATGTAAAATTGGTTTGCTACAGTCATAATGTACCTGGTTTTATCGAGGGAGAGAGAATTTATTCTCCTCCCTTTTTTAGCATATAACCTCAATCAAAAGGAGCGTATTCAAATGTCTTTGAAACGTAAAAAAATCTCAGTAATCGGTGGCGGATTCACCGGCGCTACTGCAGCTTTTTTAGCAGCACAAAAAGAACTTGGTGATGTTGTATTAGTAGATATCCCACAAGCTGAAAAGCCAACTCAAGGTAAAGCTTTAGATATGTGGGAAGCTGCTCCAATACAAGGTTTTGATTCTTTTGTTAAAGGTACTTCTAACTATGCAGATACTGCAGATTCTGATGTGGTCATCATTACTGCGGGTGTCGCGCGAAAGCCTGGCATGAGCCGTGACGACTTAGTTCAAATCAACCAAGGCGTTATGAAAACTGTTTCACAAGAAATTGCTGCTCATTCACCAAACGCAACCATCATCGTATTAACGAATCCTGTTGATGCGATGACTTACACAGTATTCAAAGAAACTGGTTTCCCGAAAAACCGCGTAATCGGTCAATCGGGTGTACTGGATACTGCTCGTTTCTGTGCTTTTGTTGCAGAAGAGCTAAACATCTCTGTCAAAGACATTACTGGTTTTGTTCTAGGTGGTCATGGTGATACAATGGTTCCACTTACACGTTATTCTTTTGCAGGTGGTATTCCATTAGAAACGTTAATCGCCCCAGACCGTTTAGCGGCAATTGTGGAGCGTACTCGTAACGGTGGTGCAGAAATCGTTAATTTACTTGGTAACGGTTCTGCCTATTATGCGCCAGCAGCTGCGCTTGTGGAAATGGCTGAAGCGATTATCAAAGATCAAAAGCGTATACTGCCATCGATCGCTTACTTAGAAGGCGAATATGGTTATAACGATATTTATTTAGGCGTACCAACATTACTTGGTGCAGATGGTATCGAAAAAATCTTTGAACTAGAATTAACCGCCGAAGAAAAAACGGCGTTGGATAATTCTGCTGAAGCCGTAAAAGCAGTTATGAAAGTGTTAAGTTAATAAAAGTTTATGTAATCGAGTAGGAATCATTCTTACTCGATTTTTTTAGTTACTGTAAAAACAGCTGTTATTGTACTTTATACTATGCCTAAACATAAAATGGTTATTCTGCTTTTCATTGTACTTTTAGAATAAAATTGATACTATGAAGGTAGTATGATAGAAAAGGGGTTGGCATATCTTTGCTTCAAAAGAACAGTAAGCTTGGTCTCACTATTGATGAAATTACAGTTGGCGAGAAGATTCATATTACTGAAAAAATAGAAGATAAGGATTTATTGCTTTATTTAGGACTGACAAATGATAATAATCCGCTTTATATTCAACACGATTATGCAGCGATGACGCCTTTTAAAAAGCCGATTGTACCAACGATTATGTTAAATGGTATTATTACGTCAGCTGTATCGAAGTATATACCCGGACCAGGTGCACGTATTATTGAACAGCATTTAACTTATTTAGAACCTCTCTATCATTATGAATTATTTGATACGCTTTTAGAGGTAACAGAAGTGAATAAAGTACAGAATACGATTACCGTATCTGTGCTCTCCTATAATGAACAAAAGCAGCTAGTAATTGAAGGAACATTGCTGGTGACACCACCACTGGCATTATAGCGAGCGTCTTGAGATTTGAAATGGGGGTTTCAAATCACTAACGGAGGCAATAAACATGACAAAGACTATTTTAGTTGTAGAAGATGAATTATCAATTGCGACCTTATTAAAATATAATTTAGAGCAGGCTGGCTATTCCGTCGAAACGGCAGCAGATGGTTTAGAAGGGCTGAATAAGGCTATGGAAATACAGCCAGATTTAATCCTTTTGGATTTAATGCTTCCAAAGCTTGATGGCATGGAAGTTTGTAAGCAAATTCGTCAGCAACGGATGAATACACCTATCATTATGTTAACCGCAAAAGATGATGAATTCGATAAAGTGCTTGGTTTGGAGCTAGGTGCTGATGATTATATGACGAAGCCATTTAGCCCGCGGGAAGTATTAGCGCGTGTTAAAGCTGTCCTAAGACGATTTACACAAAACGTTGTATTAGAGGATAAAGATGAGCCTCAAGAAAAAATGTATGAATTTGGACAACTGCGTGTCTTTCCGGAGCGTTTTGAAGTATTTTTACAAGAAGAAGCACTTGAATTTACACCGAAGGAATTTGAACTACTTATTTATTTATTAGAAAACAAAAACCGTGTTTTAACGCGTGATCAGCTATTAAGTGCTGTTTGGAAATATGATTTTGCCGGCGATACGCGTATTGTGGATGTGCATATTAGCCACCTTCGCGATAAAATAGAAGAAAATAGTCGTAAGCCGATGTTTATTAAAACAATTCGAGGTCTTGGCTATAAATTTGAGGAGCCGAAAACTTCATGAAATCAATGAGCAATCGCTTATTCTTGACATTCATGCTTTCACTCGGAACAATTCTAGCTGTCCTAATGATTGTTATAGGTCAGCTTTTTCCTGTTTATGTTGAGCAATACAACGAGCGATCGAGCGCATTAAGTCAAGAAGCAATGGAAAAAATACTTGATGAACGGCAGATTTCTTTATCTGAGGAAGATAAAAATGCTTTGTTTACTGCGCAAAGTGTCGATAGGAAGGACTCGCTCCTGTCCTATGTTCGCGCCCGCTTGTATGGCGTGTTAGCGATTTTATTTACAATGACGCTTATTTTAATTGCGGTAGTCAGCCGTTATATGATTCGAAATTTTACCGCACCGATTGATAATGTAACCGAAACAGCACTTGAATTGGCGAAAGGCAATTACCGTGCCCGTGCACACGAAAATGAACATGAACGCATGATGCCGCTTAGCCATTCTATTAATATTTTAGCGCGCAATTTACAAGATATTACGACGATACGAGAGGTAGAAGAAGAAAGGCTAAAGACGTTAATTGAAAATATGGGAAGCTCCCTTATGATGATTGGACGAGAAGGCAATATTTCAATCGTCAACCGCGTGTTTCTAGAACGTTTTGGCATGCAGCTAGAACACGTGCAAGGCAAAGTCTTTCGAACGATCGGTTTACCAAAAACGCTTGAGCAATTTATAGACCACGTATTTTTAACAGAAATGCCCTATCGACAACAAATTAAAATGGAAGTGCAACAAGAGCTATACAATAAAGAAGTGTATGGAGCACCAGTAATTGGCGACCATGGACGATGGCTAGGTGTGGTAATCGTTATGCATGACATCACAGAGCTTGTGCGCTTAGAGCAAATCCGTAAAGACTTTGTAGCCAATGTATCACATGAACTTCGTACACCGATTACGTCCATTAAAGGTTTTTCTGAAACATTATTAGATGGTGCATATAAGGATGAAAAGATGCTACTATCCTTTTTGGAAATTATGCATAAAGAGAGCAATCGCCTGCAAATGCTTATTCAAGATTTATTAGAGCTATCGAAAATCGAACAACATGGTTTCACCGTCAATATTATGCCAATGGGTCTGCAAGATGCGCTGATCCGAGGTGCAGAGTTAACAGGTCCGCGACTTGATGAGAAAAATATGAGCTTTCATGTGGATATTGCTCGTGATGTAGAAGTCATGGGGGACGCGAATCGTGTCATTCAAATTGTCACGAATTTAATTACAAACGCGATAACGTATTCACCTGAAAATACAACCGTAACGATTCGCCTGAAGGAAGATGACAATTACGGAATTATTGAAATAGAAGATGAAGGTATCGGCATTGAAAAACATGAAATAGCCCGTGTCTTTGAACGCTTCTATCGTGTAGATCGTGCACGCAGTCGGAATTCTGGTGGCACCGGTTTAGGATTAGCTATAGTGAAGCACCTTGTGGAGGCGCATCACGGGCGGATTCAAGTAGAAAGCAGCGTTGGTGTTGGCACAAAAATGATTGTTATGATACCGAAAAAATTAACAAATTCTTTACAATAATCATACGTAATATTCAAAATAGAGGGCTATACTATTTTATAGAAACCCCCTATTTTGTAATTGTAAGATAAGAAAATTTAATTGAAGATTTCGATGGTTGCTACTTTAGCATCCCCAACAAAAAGAATCTATTTCCAACGTTTTTTTGGAGATAGATTCTTTTCTGTTTTACACACGGATGAATTAGGTGTAAAGTATAGTAACATAATAAATTGAGAGAAGGTTGACCATGAAAATCGTCAAAAGTTTCGTGCAAATCGGCTATCTTTATATCATTTTATTTATAGGGAATAGCATTGCACGTTTACTTCACTTGCCGATTCCAGGTAGTATAATTGGGCTGGTTTTATTATTTTTACTGTTACAGTTTCATCTTATTAAGCTAGAATGGATCGAGTTAGGCGCAGGATTATTACTGAGTGAATTATTATTGTTCTTCATTCCTTCGGCGATTGGTGTTATTGATTATGATGCCTTAATCGGTGTACAAGGAATGAAAGTTGTCGTTGTTATTTTAGCAAGTGCATTTGTTGTTATGCTTGCGACGGGATATACGGCACAGTGGCTTGGCAGAAAGAAAGGTGATGCTGCATGACATTCGTTATTGCTGTTATCAGTTTACTAGGAACCATCGCTACTTTTTATGCTTGCAAAGCACTCCATCAAAAGTTTCAGAAAGAATGGCTTACGCCGATATTGATTACCCCATTAGTAATTATTATCGTATTGCTCGTAACCGATACTTCTTATGCGTCCTATAATGCAGGGGCAAATATTTTGTCAAATTTGTTAGGACCTGCAACTGTTGCCTTTGCAGTGCCGATTTATAAAAATGTTCAACTATTAAAAAAGCATGCTTTTGAAATTATCGTTAGCATTGCAGTTGGCTCAGCTGTTGCAATCGCATCGTCCTATATAATCGCACTAGTAGTTGGACTAAATAATGAGCTTGTTCATAGTTTAGTACCACGTTCTGTCACAACACCTATTGCTATGGATATTTCTAATATGATAGGTGGTTCACCTACACTTACTGCTGTTTTCGTTATGACAACCGGTATTTTGGCTAGTTTGCTGGCACCAATCGTTATGCGGTTATGTCAATTCAAAAAGCCGTCTGCCAGAGGCCTAATGCTAGGTATGGGTGCACATGGTACTGGTACCTCAAAAGCATTTGAAATGGGAGAACTAGAAGGCACCTTTGCTAGTCTTGCTATGATTGTAGCCGCTCTAATTAGTATTGTATTATCCACTACATTTTTCCCGGTATTAGAACATGTCGTGATGAATATCCTGTTACCTTAAAGGTAACAGGATTTTTTAATTGTGTGAGAATTGTTTGAGTGCCTGGCACTCAAACAATTTTTATGTCCCGCGGAAAGCGAAGTGGATTTTTACAATTTAGAAGCTCTCCTTATGCATTTGACTTACATTTGAGTGTACTTTATGAAATTATTTTGAATCTTTTTAAATGCTATACCGTATACAATAGTACTAAGTAAAAGGGAGGAACAGACATGAGTGTGAAAAAGACACTAATGATGGTAGGACTTGGGATATTCGGCATTATAGCACTTATCGCGGTATTTACTTCGTGGTACACCGTCGATGAATCGGAGCAAGCAGTTGTGATAACATTTGGTCGGGCTGATGAAACAGTAACGAATCCGGGCTTACATTTGAAAATGCCTTGGCCGATACAATCCGTTGAGGTTTTATCGAGAGAAACGTTTAGTTTACAGTTTGGCTATAAGCAAGATAAGGAAGGCGAATTGGTTGCTTTTGATGCAGAAACTAAAATGATAACAGGGGATGAATACATTGTTCTAACAGATCTTGTTGTACAATGGAAAATTACGGATCCTCGTAAGTATTTATTTAATGCACAAAATCCAGAAGAAATATTACATAGCGCTACATCAAGCGCGATTCGCTCTATCATTGGTAGCTCGACAATTGATGCAGCATTAACAGATGGAAAAGCAGATATAGAAGCCAAAACAAGAGATTTACTTGTATCATTAATAGAGAAATATGATATCGGTATTGGTGTTTTAGGTGTCAAATTGCAGGATGTAGAATTACCGAATGCGGAAGTTCGTGCAGCATTTACAGCCGTAACAGATGCACGCGAGACGAAAAATACAAAAACAAATGAAGCGCAAAAATATAAAAACCAACGAATAAGTGAAGCGAAAGGTGAAAAGGACGCCATCATTTCAAAAGCAAATGGTGCGAAAACAGCTCGTATTGAGCAAGCTCATGGGGATGTCGCAGTCTTTAATAAAATGTATGAACAATACAAAGGAAACCAACAAATTACGCGCGAACGGCTTATTTTAGAGACGCTTGAAAATGTCTTACCGAAGGCGCAAATTTATATTATGAATGATGATGGTAGTACGATGAAGTATTTACCACTTCAGCCGTTACAACCAACTACACAACAATCACCGACAGAGCAACAGACAACAACAGAGAAAAAAGAAGGGAGCGGTAATTAATGGACCAAAAAAATAAAGATCTAGATAAATTTTTAAATTTTTTATCCGGAAAATCCAAAAAAACTGCTCCGAGTGATGGAGACAATGTAATTAAGATGTCAAAAAAAGGCCCTTTAAATCCTAAAAAATATATCTCTTTAATTGTCACATTAACGGTTGTATTTGCTGTTGCGGTCATTCTTTTTGCCAATGTGTACATCGTGAAAGAATCCGAATATGCAGTTGTTCGACAGTTTGGGGAAGTTGTCAAATTTGAACGCAATCCAGGCTTGAAAATCAAGGTACCTTTTATTCAAAGTGTGACGACACTGCCGAAAAATCAATTAACATATAATATTTCTGAGGAAGAAATTAATACAAAAGATAAAAAGCGTATTATTATCGATAATTATGCCGTATGGCGTATTACAGATCCAAAAGCATTAATCTCCAACGCGGGAACACTGACGAAGGCAGAATCGCGAATGGCAGAGTTTATTTATTCCGTTATTCGTACAGAGCTAGGGCAACTAAAATACGATGAAATTATTAATGATGAAAACTCCACACGAGGTAGTTTAAATGACCGTGTAACGAACCGTGTGAACGAACTATTGCTGAACGATAAATATGGAATTGAAGTAGTCGATGTGCGAATTCGTCGCACAGACTTGCCAGCAGAAAATGAGCAATCTGTCTTTACCCGCATGGTTTCTGAACGTCAATCTACTGCACAGCTATATTTATCAGAAGGTGATGCGGATAAACGCCGTATTGAAGCACAAACAGATAGAGAAGTGCAGGAGATGCTAGCAACAGCCAACAAAGAAGCCGCATTAATACAAGCCGAGGGAGAAGCGGAAGCAGCGAAAATTTACAATAGCTCTTTTTCGAAAGACCCAGAGTTTTATTCCCTCTACCGCACGTTAGAATCTTATAAGAAAACAGTTGGTGAAGATACAGTTATTATCTTACCGTCAACGTCACCATATGCCAAAGTATTATCAGGCTATATAGAATAATGTAATCCTTGCAGGGGTTAATAAAAAAGAACTGAATTGAATAGATAGTACTAGTTGATGGTAGCGAAGGCGGCGGCTCCTGTTCAGAACGCATACAGCGCAAGCATAGGGGTGCGGCTAACGGTGCAAAGCGTAAAGCGTCCATCGAAGAAGTCGTCAATGGCATAGCCAAAAGTGTTAGATTGATAGTAGTCAATCTAACACTTTTTTTCTTTTGACCTTGTAGTAATGTTCGTGTCTAAATTATGAAATTACTACTATCAAATATTTGGTTGTGTCATAGACTGCTATTTTCTGATAAAATGAGGATGTTTAAAAATGATAGATGGGGGTAATAGCTGTGAAATTAACTATTAGCACGTGGCTCCAAAACTTAGGGATTGCTTGTAGCATCGCATCGTTTTTTACACTTTTCTTTCGCATATCTGACTTTGCTTGGGTGACGAAAAGTGTTTATTATATTCCGGTATTTTTTGTGATTTTGTTTTTATTAGGATTGGTCATTGCAGAGGATGTACGCAAAGTGTTTAAAAAAATGTTCTGGTACGAGAAACGTCAAGAACAACGTCCTATTTGGCAAGTGGGCATTGGTTTTATTTTCTTCCTGGCACAAATTGGCGTGGTCATGGTGTTTAGTACAGGACTAACACATTTAAAATTAGGCGGCATGCCGTTATTTTTCGTTATTGCTTTTATGAATGCCTTCATTATGACGGTTATTTATGAGGAAATTTTCTTCCGTAAAGAAAGAGCGAAGACGACAGTTAATAATAGTAAGTAAGTCGATTGCTAGAAGCAATTGACTTTTTTTATGGATTTAGCCTAAAAAACTGATGAAAATAAACTTCAAGTGATTTTTTCAACTGATCTGCGTCCTATGATTGGTAAAATGTCCGCTTTCCCGATAAAGTAGAGGAAAGAGGCATTTTCAAACATACGTTTTCGTTTTACAATGAAAAGAACGACGATTTCAGGAGGAACTTAACATGACGAAGGAAAAATTACTATTACTCGACGGTAATAGTTTAGCTTACCGTGCATTTTTTGCGTTACCATTGCTAACGAATGATAGCGGTATCCATACGAATGCGGTATACGGTTTTACCACGATGTTACAACGAATTTTAGAGGAAGAACAACCGACGAAGATGCTCGTTGCATTCGATGCAGGTAAAACAACGTTCCGTCACGATACCTTTACAGAATATAAAGGTGGCCGTCAAAAAACACCACCAGAATTATCAGAGCAATTTCCTTATATTCGTAAACTGATCGATGCCTATGGGATTAAGCGCTATGAACTTGATATGTACGAAGCTGACGATATTATTGGTACATTGGCGAAAGAAGCAGCGGAACAAGATATGGAAGTTATCATTGTGTCAGGTGACCGCGATCTTACACAGCTCGCAACGGATAAGGTAACAGTGTATATTACGAAAAAAGGTATTACTGAAATCGAAAAAAATACGCCTGCCTTTATTGAAGAAAAATATGGCCTAACGCCACTTCAAATTATTGATATGAAGGGTCTTATGGGGGATGCCTCGGACAATATTCCTGGTGTACCAGGGGTTGGCGAAAAAACAGCAGTTAAATTGCTAAAAGAACACGGTTCAGTTGAAGCATTATATGAAGCAATGGATACGTTAAAAGCTTCTAAAATGAAAGAAAAGCTTGTTGCTAATGAGGAACAGGCGCTTATGAGTAAAAAGCTAGCGACAATTTTTACAGAGGCACCAATCGACATTACATTTAATGATCTTGCCTACAATGGACCGAACGAAGAACAGCTTATTAGTGTATGGCAGGAGCTAGGTTTCAAATCATTGCTAGAAAAAAGTGAGTTTTCTGTAGAAGAAGAAGAACGTGCCCCATTTGCCTTTGACATTGTCCAAGAAGTGAAACAAGAGCACTTAAAAGATGTGATGGCTTTGCATCTAGAGCTAGAGGACGAGCATTATCATACTTGTCAGCAGTTAGGGCTCGCATTAACGGATGGAACGAAGACGTTTTATGTGCCATTTGCTGCGGCTTCTCAATCCGATGTACTGCGTCGTTGGTTGGAAGATGCCACGAAAATCAAATATATTTCAGATTCCAAAGCAGCGCAAGCGGCCTTGCAACGTGCAGGTATTCATTTAGCGGGTGTTGAATTTGACTTATTGCTAGCATCTTATATTAATAATCCGGCACTTAGTGGGGATGATGTGGCGACTTTAGCAAAAGATCTTGGCTACCGTGAAGTGCAAGCAAATGAGGCAGTCTATGGAAAAGGCGCAAAACGTTCGATACCGGCTAGTGATGTATTAGCGGAACATGTAAGTCGAAAAGCGTTTGCTGTATGGACATTGCAACCTAAATTAGAGCAATTGCTAAAAGAAAATGAACAGTTTGACTTGTATAAAAACCTAGAACTACCACTGGCTTCGATTTTAAGCGAGATGGAAAGTGAAGGGATTACAGTAAACCGTGAAACGCTAGAAACGATGGGGCAAGAGCTAAGTAATAAACTAGTCATAATCGAGCAGGCAATTTATGCGGAAGCGGGAGAAGCATTTAATATTAATTCACCGAAACAATTAGGTGTTATCCTGTTTGATAAGCTTGGTTTACCAGTTATTAAAAAAACGAAAACAGGCTATTCTACGGCCGCAGATGTGTTAGAAAAGTTAAAGCCAGAACATGCCATTATCGAGCATATTTTATTGTACCGTCAGCTTGGAAAGTTACAATCAACTTATATTGAAGGCTTGCTAAAAGAAATTCATGAAGAGGATGGAAAAGTGCATACACGTTTCCAGCAAGCTTTAACGTCAACAGGCCGTCTAAGTTCAACGGACCCTAACTTACAAAATATTCCGATTCGCTTAGAGGAAGGTCGTAAAATACGTCAGGCGTTTGTGCCATCACAAGAAGATTGGATTCTTTTCTCAGCCGATTACTCGCAAATTGAATTGCGTGTCCTTGCACATATGTCTGAAGATAAAAACTTAGTAGAAGCTTTCCGTGAAGGCATGGATGTTCATACGCGTACAGCGATGGATGTTTTCCATGTGACAGCTGATGAGGTTGATAGCAATATGCGTCGTGCTGCTAAAGCAGTTAACTTCGGTATTGTATATGGCATTAGTGACTACGGTTTATCCCAAAATTTAGATATCACACGTAAGGAAGCAGCTATCTTTATTGAGAAATATTTTGCCAGCTTCCCTGGTGTTAAAAAATATATGGATGATATTGTCCAAGATGCAAAATTTAATGGCTTTGTCACTACACTATTAAATCGCCGTCGTTATTTACCGGATATTACGAGTTCAAATTTCAATCTACGCAGCTTTGCGGAGCGAACAGCGATGAATACACCGATTCAAGGAAGTGCTGCCGATATTATTAAAAAGGCAATGATTGATATGGATGCACGTTTGAAAAAGGAAAATATGCAAGCGAAGCTTCTTCTACAGGTGCACGATGAATTGATTTTTGAAGCACCTAGAGAAGAAATTGCCTTGCTAGAAAAAATTGTACCAGAGGTGATGGAAAATGCCATTGAGCTGAATGTTCCATTGAAAGTGGACTTCAACTATGGAGCAACTTGGTACGAAGCTAAGTAAGGAGGGGTAACATGCCTGAATTACCAGAGGTAGAAGGTGTTGTGCAGGCATTAAAGCCAGAAATCGAAGGGCGCACAATTAAGCAAGTCCAACTATCAGAAATTATTCGCTTTTCTTATGATAAAGGAAAGCAATGTATCGTGAAGCAAGCTGAGCCAGATGCATTTGAAATGGCATTATCGCAAATGACGATTACGAAAATTGAGCGCCGTGCAAAATATATATTTTTTCATTTGATGAAAGACGACATGTCCTATGTGTTAGTTAGTCATTTAGGTATGACAGGGGCATGGTTTATCGTTAATACGCCTGAAGAAATTAACGAAGAGAAATTTAAGAAGCATATCCATGCGACTTTTCAAATGGCAGATGGTGGCTATTTAATTTACTCAGATATTCGTCGCTTTGGGGAACTACGATTTTTAACGAAAATTGAGGATCATGCACCGCTAACAAAAATGGCGCCAGAACCGTTTGATGAAGCAGCATGTGATTATTTTATAGCGAAATCATTGTTACCGAAATACGAGAAAAAAGCGGTGAAAGAAGTTATTATGGATGGGCAAGTAATTTCCGGCTGCGGCAATATTTATGCGACGGAGGCGTTGTTTGCGCAAAAAATACACCCGGCACGCAAAATGAACCGCATCAGTGAAAAGCGCAAACGTGCCCTGTTTCGCGCCATTGTAGAGGTCTTGCATCAAAGCATTGAAGCAGGAGGCTCGACAATTTCAGATTATCGCAATATTAACGGTGAAGCTGGGAGCATGCAAAATCGATTAAAAATGTATGGCAAGAAAATATGCCCTGTATGTGGTACGGGGACGAGTCAAATGACAATTGGTGGACGCACATCCGTGTTTTGCCCAAGTTGTCAACATTAAAGGGGAATGAACTATGATTATCGGACTAACAGGTAGTATTGCGAGTGGTAAAAGTACAGTCGCGAAAATGATGACAGCACTAGGGTTACCGATTGTCGATGCAGATATTGTAGCACGTGATGTCGTAGAACCAGGGACAGAGACATTGGCACTCATTGTCAAAAGTTTTGGTGAAGATATCTTGCTAGAAGATGGCACGTTGAATCGTTCGAAACTAGGGGATATTATTTTCCATGAGCCTGCGAAACGTAAAGTTTTAAATGATATTATGCACCCTGCTATTCGTCAGGAAATGCTACGCCAACGTGATGCGTATTTAGAGGCTGGACAAAAACATGTTGTGATGGATATCCCGCTCCTTTTTGAAAGCAAATTACAACATTTTGTTGAGCGGATTTTAGTTGTTTCCGTTAGTGAAGAGGTGCAACTTCGCCGATTAATGGAGCGCAATCAATTGTCAAAAGAAGATGCGCTCGCTCGTATGCATTCACAGTTACCGATGTCTGTGAAAGAAAAAAGTGCACATGCTGTTATTTACAATAATGAAAATTTACAGCAAACAGAAGAGCAGTTACTGAAGATTCTTACGCATTGGGGCGTACTTTAGTCGAAATGTACGAGGGTAGTAAGAGCTAGCGATGTTTTTTACTAAGGTCATGGCTTTCCGCACAACACGGTGTAAGTCTTTACAGACGCGTGGAAGTGGAATGCTCACCTAATTATGTTATGCTATTTAAATTATTGTCATTCAACGGACAATTGCCTAATTGTATGGAAATTGTCTAAAGAAATGTTTAATTTGAGTTGAATATTACTTTTGCGCAGCGATAATCGCTGCGCATTTTTTTGTTTTTATGCGTAATAATAAGTATGAAGCACTGTATTTTTTCATTTCCAAAAAGGTGCTATTTTTCAGAAAATAAGAACTTTTTTATTATCAATATATAATGTTCATCTTTTTTAAAATTGTGTTATACTAATTACCGTAAAGTAAGTATATAATGAATATGAGTATGCACTCACAGGAGGATTTTATAATGACAGTATCAGTTGCTATTAATGGTTTCGGACGTATCGGACGTATGGTTTTCCGCCAAGCGATCATGCAGGATGATTTAAATATCGTTGCGATTAACGCAAGCTATCCAGCAGAAACGTTAGCACATTTGATTAAGTATGACACAAATCACGGAACATTCGAAGGTACGATTGAACCTGCAGGGGATGCTTTAATTGTCAATGGTAAACGTGTCCAAATTATTAGTGAACGTGATCCATTAAAATTACCATGGGCTACAATGGGTGTAGATATTGTAATTGAAGCAACTGGTAAATTCAATGATCGTGAGAAAGCAGCAATGCATTTAGAAGCGGGCGCGAAAAAAGTTATTTTAACAGCACCAGGTAAAAACGAGGACGTTACAATTGTTTTAGGTGTAAATGATGAAAAACTAGATGTTGAAAAACATGATGTCATTTCAAATGCTTCTTGTACTACAAACTGCTTAGCACCAGTTGCAAAAGTATTGAATGATACATTCGGTATCGAAAGCGGTTTAATGACAACAGTTCACGCTTATACAAATGACCAAAAAAACTTAGATAATCCACATAAAGATTTACGTCGTGCGCGCGGTTGTGCACAATCAATTATTCCGACTTCTACAGGTGCAGCTAAAGCACTGAAACTAGTGTTACCAGAATTGGAAGGTAAAATTCATGGTATGGCACTTCGTGTACCTACACCAAACGTATCATTAGTAGACCTTGTTGTAGATTTAAATACAGATGTGACAGTTGATTCTGTTAATGCTGCATTTGTCAAAGCAGCAACTGAAGGGCCAATGAAAGGCATCTTAAACTTCTCAATCGAGCCACTTGTATCTGTTGACTACAACACAACAACGTTCTCTTCAACAGTTGACGGCCTATCAACAATGGTAATGGGCAACCGTAAAGTAAAAGTACTTGCTTGGTACGATAACGAGTGGGGCTATTCTGCACGCGTAGTAGACTTAGTGAAAAAAGTGGCCAATGCATTAGAAACAGTAAAAGCTTAATGATGTTTTCCAACACTTTAGCACATTGAAATCTTAAAGGTTTCAATGTGCTTTTCTATTTAGAGTGCCAGGCACCCGAAATATTCAGAATTGTTTGAGTGCCAGGCACTTGGATGAATGCGCTTTTCTTACTTGTAGGAAATTTGTTATAATATAAATATCAAATTGTTGTGGAATCAGGAGAGTAAAAATATGAGATGTCCTTCTTGCCAATTTAACGGAACACGTGTAGTGGATTCGAGGCCAGTAGATGATAATAAAGAAATTCGTAGACGTCGTGAATGTGAGTCGTGTGGCTTTCGTTTTACAACGTTTGAAAAAATTGAAGAGACACCGTTAGTCGTTGTGAAAAAGGAAGGCTCGCGTGAAGAGTTTAGCCGCGAGAAGGTTTTGCGCGGTCTTATTCGTGCTTGTGAGAAGCGTCCTGTCGCTCTAGATGTATTAGAGGGACTTGTCATGTCCATCGAAAAGGATCTGCGCCGTATTGGAAATGCTGAAGTACGCTCAGAAGATGTCGGAGAAATGGTCATGGACCGCTTGGCAAAAATCGATGAAGTGGCCTATGTTCGTTTTGCTTCAGTTTATCGTCAGTTTAAAGATATCAATGTTTTTATTGAGGAAATTAAAGAAATTATTCAACGTCAAACAGAAAAAAAATCATAGCAAACAGAGAGGGTGACTGACGTTGATTCATCTGTATAAAGAATTGCAGCCGGCTGATACTTTTGACATTCGTCTACCTCATGCGCTTTCCACGATGGAACGTCAGTTAGTAACGTTATTTTATCAACCGTTAACCGGTGCTGAACCTATTAGTCTTTATTTAACGTTATGGGCAGAAGCAGAACAAATGCCAAGTCAGCAAATGAATCATTATTATTTAATGAATGTCCTTGGACTGCCGATAGGTAAAGTGTTCGAAGCCCGTATTGCGCTAGAAGCAATCGGTTTATTGCGAACTTGGAAAAAAGAAGAGGCAGATCAGCGAAGCTTTGTATACGAGCTCATGCGCCCTCTTGATGCAGATAGCTTTATGAAAGATCCACTATTATCCATGTTTTTGTTTAGTAAAATCGGAGAGCAGGCCTATCGCAAGTTGCGTCAACGTTTTATTCAGCCTGTAAAGGGTACAGAATTTAAAGAAGTATCACGTGCCTTTATGGATGTCTTTAAACCAGTCAGTACGAAAATTCCTTCCGATTTACAAGGAGGAATTGAAAGTAAAGAAAATAAGCAAAAGGTCTATCCGTTTTATTTTGAGCAATTTGACTTTGACTTGCTTCAGGCAGGTTTATCTGACCAGCTAGTACCAGCAAGCTTATTGACGCTTGAGGTGCGTGAAACTATAGCAAAGCTAGCATTTTTATATCATTTAACAGCGTTAGATATGCAAAAGGTCGTTATTTTAGCGCTTGATGACGAATTAGGTATATCACTCGAACGCTTGCGCAAAGCAGCAGCTGATTTTTATAAGCTGACCGTTTCCAAAGAGCCGCCAAAGCTTGCCAAAGTATTTGCTTCACCGGTAGAGGAAGATGCTGTTCAAAAAACGAAAGATCAGGAGCTGCAACATTATTTGGAGTCAACGCCTCCTGTTCAAGTGCTACGAGATATTAATAATGGCAAGGAGCCGTTGCAAACATCTGTCCAATTAGCTGAGAGTTTAATCGTACAACATGGGATGCCGGTAGGCGTGGTCAATGCATTGCTTGAGTACGTCATGCTATCGACGGATATGAAGCTTCCGAAGAAGTATGTAGAAACCATTGCTGACCATTGGGTACGTAAAAATATAAAGACGGCGAAGGAAGCAATGGAACTTGCGCGTCAAGAACATGACAAGTATACAACGTGGAAAAATAAACCGCAGACGCCAACTAAAAATACGCAGTATGCGAAAGGGCGAGCCAATAATCAGCAAAAGGAAAAAGTGCCTGAGTGGTTTTATAAACGCAATGAGCAACCTGAGGAAAGCGCGTCTGCTACAAGCACGATGGATTTTGAAAAAGAGCGTCAAAAAATATTAGCAATGCTTGGGAAAAGCGATAAGTAAGGTAGGTGAATGGCAATCGAACCAATAAACAAGCCATTAAACAGAGCAATACAAGTACCATCATTTCAAGAGCGATATGAAGCGATGCGTAGAGAAATTTTAGAACACCCTAGAGTACAAGCGTTTTTAGCAGAAAATGCAGAAGAGTTAAGCTATGATGCAGTGGAGCGCAACTTGCCGAAACTTCATGAATTTATTAGTCAATCAACCGTTTGTTGTGGCTGCGATCATACAGCTCATTGTACCAACTATTTAAAAGGTTTTATTCCTACATTACGCGTTGTGCGTAATACAGTTGAAATTGATTACGTGCGTTGTGAACAAAAAGTACGTGAGGATGAACGTCGTGATGTTGCGAATATGATTGCCAGTATGCATATGCCGAAAGACGTGCTGCAAGCAACTATCCAAGACTTAATGATTGATGATGAATCAAGGGTGCTGATCGCGCAACAGGCAGCACAATTCGTTAAGAAAACAGAGGAAACAGGGCAGCTTCCGACAAAAGGTTTTTATTTATATGGCAAGTTTGGCGTAGGAAAATCTTTTGTACTTGGTGCACTTGCAAATGAATTAGCTTCTAAGAAAATACGGTCAGTAGTCGTTTTCGTACCAGAATTTTTACGCGAAATGAAAAATGCAATCGGTGATAATACATTAAATGAAAAAATAGATTATGTAAAAAAAGCACCTGTATTGATGCTCGACGATTTAGGGGCAGAAACGATGTCAGCGTGGACACGTGATGAAATTTTAGGGACAATCTTCCATTATCGGATGGCAGAGCAATTACCTACATTTATTACGTCTAATTTTAACTATGATGAATTAGAACACCATTTAGCCCAGTCTCAAAAAGGCGATATTGAGGTTGTAAAAGCTGGACGAATTATGGAACGTGTGAAAGCTTTAACAGAGCCGATTGAAATGCGTGGCAAAAATCGACGTTTATAATATTGACAGTTGCATTTTACGACAATCGAGCGTATACTGTCACATATACTATATATCTTAATGCAATGATGAGGACATGAATTTTGTGTAACGGCTTTTAGAGAGGGAAGTCATCGGCTGTAAGCTTCCTAGTTTGGGCACAATTTTTACTACCTACTGAGCAGCGAAAGGGAAAATCTTTCGCCGGTCCCTAGCCCGTTAGCTAGCCTTGAGCTTCGTCTGACAATTTGGTCGGAAGGAAGAAGGGTGGAACCACGAGCATACGCTTCGTCCCTTTTGTGAGGGACGGGGCTTTTTTGTTTTTTACGGTTTTTTGCTCAACGGCATACCCATCATGCATCACACAATCAACCACATAAGGAGTGCAAAAAAATGTCAGACATGATTAAATTAACGTTCCCAGATGGCGCTGTAAAGGAATTTGCAAAAGGCACATCTACTGATGATGTAGCATTATCGATTAGCCCTGGGCTTCGTAAAAAAGCATACGCAGGTAAAGTAAATGGAGAGTTAGTAGATTTAAAAACACCAATTGAAGAAGATGCAACAATTGCGATTATTACGCAAGATGATGAGGAAGCATTAGAAATTCTTCGTCACTCAACTGCCCATTTGACAGCACAAGCGATTAAACGTCTGTTCCCAGAAGTAAAGCTTGGTATTGGTCCAGTTATTGAAGGTGGCTTCTACTATGATATTGATGCACCGACACCAATTACTGCTGAAGACCTTCCAGCAATCGAAAAAGAAATGAAAAAAATTATCGCTGAAAACTTAGAGGTTGAGCGTAAAAATGTAAGTCGTGCAGAAGCACAAGCCATTTATGAAGAAGTTGGCGATGAGTACAAATTAGAATTACTTGAAGCGATTCCAGCTGATGAGCAAGTGTCAATTTACTACCAAGGTGAATTTTTCGATCTTTGCCGCGGTATTCACGTACCATCAACAGGTAAACTACGCGAGTTCAAATTATTATCATTAGCAGGAGCTTATTGGAGAGGAAACTCTGATAACAAAATGCTACAACGTATTTACGGTACGGCCTTCTTCAAAAAAGAAGATTTAAAACATCACCTTCAAATGTTGGAAGAGGCAAAAGAACGTGACCACCGTAAAATCGGTAAAGAATTAGAATTGTTCACTACTTCTCAAAAAGTAGGTCAAGGTTTACCGCTATGGTTACCAAACGGTGCAACAATCCGTCGTGTAATTGAACGCTATATCGTGGATAAAGAATTATCGCTTGGTTATAAACATGTATACACACCAGTACTTGGTTCAAAAGAGCTTTACCAAACTTCTGGTCACTGGGATCATTACCAAGATTCCATTTTCCCACCAATGGAAATGGACAATGAAACATTAATTATGCGTCCGATGAACTGTCCACACCATATGATGGTTTACAAAAACAGCATGCACTCATACCGTAACTTACCATTACGTATTGCTGAGCTAGGTACAATGCACCGCTATGAAATGTCAGGTGCGGTTTCAGGATTACAACGTGTACGTGGGATGACGTTAAACGATGCGCACATCTTCGTACGTCCAGACCAAATTAAAGCAGAGTTCCAAAAAGTTGTACAATTAATTTTAGAAGTATATAAAGACTTTGATTTAAAAGATTATTCATTCCGTCTATCTTACCGTGACCCAGCGGATACAGAGAAATACTTCGATGACGATGCAATGTGGGAAAAAGCACAAAGCATGTTAAAAGAAGCGATGGATGAGCTTGGCTTAGATTACTTTGAAGCTGAAGGTGAGGCTGCGTTCTATGGCCCTAAACTTGACGTACAAGTAAAAACAGCAATCGGTAAAGAAGAGACACTATCAACTGTACAGTTAGACTTCTTATTACCAGAACGCTTTGACTTAACATATGTAGGTGAAGATGGGAAACCACATCGTCCAGTCGTTATTCACCGTGGTGTTGTGTCAACAATGGAACGTTTCGTAGCGTTCTTAATTGAAGAATACAAAGGTGCATTCCCGACTTGGTTAGCGCCAGTACAAGTAGAGGTTATTCCGGTATCCAACGAAGCGCACTTCGACTATGCAAAACAAATCGAAGAACAGCTGACAGCAGCAGGTTTACGTGTTGAAATGGATGACCGCGAAGAAAAACTTGGCTACAAAATCCGTGAAGCCCAAATGAAAAAGATCCCGTACATGCTTGTTATTGGGGATAAAGAAGTTGAGGCAAACGGTGTGAACGTACGTCGCTACGGCTCAAAAGATTCAGAAACAATTTCTTTCGAAGACTTCCTAGCGACTATTAAAGCAGAAGTTGCACGTTATTAATTGAACAAAGTACTTGATTATCTTTCAATCTTTGTACTATAATGGCGTATAAACTGTAAGTGTATTGCACATACTAATGATAAGATTGTAAAAAATATATTTGACAATCTAAATTGTACATGCTAATATAATGAAGGTTAATGAATACAAAGTTTGTGGTTGAAGTAGAGGCTGCCCGCTTCTCACCTGATACAACGCTTAGGCTGTGAACAGGTATGACACGTTGAATTGTTTTGCGTACACTTACGCATGCACATATAGCGGGCGGACATCTTCAAAATGTCCGTCCTTTTTTTATGGACATGACAGGAGGATGTACCGTTCAACCGGGCAAGGCTTTGCCCAAACCATGTATTCGCGACAACTACTTGGAGGTGGATTACTATTAGCAAAGACATGTATGTAAACGAAGGCATTCGCGCACGTGAACTTCGATTAATCGATCACAATGGTGACCAGCTTGGTGTAAAGACACGTAACGAAGCGCTAGAAATCGCCACTCGTGTGAACTTGGATCTTGTCCTTGTGGCCCCTCAAGCCAAGCCGCCAGTCGCTCGTATCATGGACTATGGTAAATTTAAGTTTGAACAGCAAAAGAAAGACCGCGAAATTCGTAAAAATCAAAAAGTCATCGTAATGAAAGAGGTTCGCTTGAGCCCAACAATCGATGAACATGATTTCCAAACGAAGCTACGTAATGCGATTAAATTCCTTGAAAAAGGCGATAAAGTTAAATGTAGCCTACGTTTCAAAGGTCGTGCGATTACACACAAAGATATTGGTCAACGTGTGTTAGATCGTTTTGCTGAAGCTTGTGCTGAAGTATCTACGGTTGAACAAAAACCGAAGATGGAAGGCCGAAGCATGTTCTTAGTTCTTCAACCAAAGAACGAGAAATAGTATTAGACGAAACAGTTTAGGAGGAATTCGACATGCCAAAAATGAAAACTCACCGTGGAGCTGCGAAACGTTTCAAAAAAACGGGTTCAGGTAAATTAAAATATGACCGTGCTTACGGAAGCCACTTATTCGCAAACAAATCTACAAAACAAAAACGTCACCTACGTAAAGGTAAAGTTGTATCATCTGGTGACTTCAAACGCATCAAATCATTACTTGTTTACATGAAATGATTGACTACACAAAATAAACTAATATTCATTTTTTAATGAAAAGCAGGAGGTAATTCATATGCCACGCGTAAAAGGCGGAACAGTGACGCGCAAACGTCGTAAAAAAGTATTGAAATTAGCTAAAGGTTACTATGGTTCAAAACATACATTATATAAAGTTGCTAACCAAGCAGTAATGAAATCAGGTCAATATGCTTACCGTGACCGTCGTCAGAAAAAACGTGATTTCCGTAAATTATGGATCACTCGTATCAACGCAGCTGCTCGTATGAACGGTCTTTCATACAGCCGTTTAATGCACGGTTTAAAAGTTGCTGGTATCGAAGTTAACCGTAAAATGTTAGCTGACTTAGCTGTAACTGATGCTGCAGCATTCACTCAATTAGCAGAAGCTGCTAAAAA
Source organism: Lysinibacillus sp. 38-6 (assembly GCF_046245175.1). Classification (GTDB taxonomy): domain Bacteria; phylum Bacillota; class Bacilli; order Bacillales_A; family Planococcaceae; genus Lysinibacillus. The sequence goes on along the minus strand of NZ_CP176417.1, from coordinate 2,089,056 downwards.
AGCAGTAGCAAAATAAAAAAGAGCGACTATGTCGCTCTTTTTTATTTCTGCCCCGAAAGCGAAGCGGCAGGGGCAAAAGAAGGTTTGAGCCCCGAAAGCGAAACGGCAGGGGCAAAAGAAGTTTCAGCCCAGAAAGCGTAAGCGACAGGGGCTAATAAAATAGTGTATAGTTAAGACTGATGGGATTTTGTCATCAGTCTTTTTACATAGGAGGTTATGTGAATGGTCCAAGCATTACTTGCCTATATGGCGATTGTGTCAGTCGTACTGCTCGTCATGATGGGCATGGATAAATCGCGTGCAAAAAAGCATGAATGGCGCATTGCGGAGCGGACGTTATTTACTTTAGCGATAGCAGGGGGTGCAGTTGGAGGCGTATTAGGCATGTATTTATTCCGTCATAAAACACGTCATAATAGTTTTGCATTCGGCTTCCCATTGCTTGCTGCTATTCAAATTTTTATACTTGTGCAATTATGGGGTAGCCCTTTATAGTAAGCATGAATTGTGTGAGAATTGTGTGAGTGCCTGGCACTTAAATGGCACGTAACACATCCTCATGTAGAGGATGTGTTACGCATAAGTTGTTCAATGGGTTGCTTCCAATTAATTTTAGCGTTAGGATAGTTAAATAAAATTTCTTGCTGTAGATACTCGAAGTCGCTTCTTGTAAATCCTTGTAAAGTGGCAGCATCACGAGCACCAACGAAAATTGTAACGACCTCAAATGCATCTTCGGTTGTACCTAAGTATTTTTCACCCTCAAAAAGTGCACCCTTAAAAGAAATAAAGAAATTCTTTCGAACATTTTTTACGTCATCGTAAAAGTAATAGTGGCCTTTTTCATATGCCTCATCGAGTTTTCGTTTAGGATCGGTTATATATCGAATCGCTTTATAGAATACATAAATAATAAGCGCAATCACAGCAAGTCGAATAAGTAACGGTAACATGATAAAATTCCCCCTTGAAGAAAGGTTATTCCTTCCTATACGATTGGGGGAGACATTTAGTTTCACTTTAAACAAAAAAATTTTAAAAAATGTAGGAGAAAAAAATGAACTTACAACAATTATTTACAATGCAAAAAGAACTAGATCAGTTTATTGAAAAAACACAAAAAATCGAACGTGATGTTTTTAAAGAGAAAGGCTTGGCATTAATGGTGGAGCTTGCAGAGCTTGCCAATGAAACGCGTTGCTTTAAGTTTTGGAGTACGAAAGGGCCTTCAGCACGTGAAGTGATTTTAGAAGAGTATGTAGACTCCATTCACTTTATATTATCGTTAGGTATTTTAAAAGGTTATACATCAATCGAAAAATGGCCAGTGATAGAGGAAAAACGTGACTTAACGGAAACATTTTTAATGACGCAAAACTATATCTTAACGTTTATTAGTGAACCATCAGAGCATAGTTATTCTGCTATATGGCAATGCTATGGGTTAATTGCGTATAATCTCGGTTTCACGTTTGAGGATGTTGTGTCCGCTTATATTGAAAAAAATGAAGAAAATTATAATCGCCAACGTAGCGGCTATTAATTTACTAGACGAAAGAGTAAAAAAAACACCAATTTTCAGACGATTCACTAGGAATATTTCGGTAAACGAAGTATAATAGAGGAGATACAAGATGTAGGAGGCAAAAGGATGACACAACTAGATTCAACTTTGCAAATGTTTAAAGATTTAACAGATGCGAATGGTATTGCAGGTAATGAACGTGCACCACGCGAGGTCATGAAAAAATACATCGCACCATACGCAGATTCAGTAGAAACAGACAACTTAGGTAGCGTTATTGCTAAAAAAGTGGGCGATGAAAATGGCCCTAAAATCGTCGTGGCAGGTCACTTAGATGAAGTTGGCTTTATGGTGACGCAAATCGATGATAAAGGATTTATCAAATTCCAAACAGTTGGTGGCTGGTGGAGCCAAGTAATGCTTGCGCAACGCGTAACAATTACAACACGCAAAGGTGAAGAAATCATTGGGGTAATCGGTTCAAAACCGCCTCACATTTTACCAGCAGATGTACGTAACAAAGTAGTAGACATTAAAGATATGTTTATCGATGTTGGTGCAGCTTCCAAAGAAGAAGTACTTGATTGGGGCGTACGTCCTGGTGACATGGTAACACCTTATTTCGAATTCAATGTGATGAAAAACGACAAATATCTATTAGCAAAAGCATGGGATAACCGTATTGGTTGTGCGATTGCCATTGATGTTATGAAAGCATTGAAAGATGAAAAACATCCAAACATCCTATATTCTGTAGGGAACGTACAAGAAGAAGTAGGTCTTCGTGGTGCGAAAACAGCGACACATAAAATTCAACCGGATATCGGTTTTGCTGTTGATGTAGGTGTTGCAGGAGATACGCCAGGCGTAACACCGAAAGAGTCAACTAGTAAAATGGGTGCAGGTCCACAAATCGTTGTTTATGATGCTTCGATGGTATCACACCGTGGTTTACGTGAATTTGTTTTAGATGTGGCGGATGAAAACAATATCCCATATCAATTTGAAGCAATGGCTGGTGGCGGTACAGATGCTGGCTCAATCCACGTAACGGCAAATGGTGTACCAGCTTTATCGATTGGTATTGCAACACGCTATATTCACTCACACGCAGGTATTTTACACCGTGATGACTACGATAACGCTGTGAAGCTAATGGTGGAAGTCATTAAAAAATTAGACCGCGATGCAGTAAATAAAATTACATTTGATTGATCGTTATAAAAAAAGTCTTCTAACTTAATGTTAGAAGGCTTTTTTTTTATGTTTTTGATCGAGGAAAGTGAGAAAATGTTGTAGTCTGAATTAAAAAACAATAATATTTTAGTGAAAATCAATGTTTATTTATTGTAAAACGATAAATTTTAGTTTACAATCAATTTGAAAATAAACCAATGAGGTGTTTTGATGAAAATAGCAACAACGTTGTTTTTAAAAATGGCGGTCATTTTTATGGCCATCCCAGTTTTAGCATTATGTATTTTTCTTGTGCCTGAATTAGGTAAGGTAGCAGTAGAACTAGTTCCATCGTTTCCGTCTTTAAAATATATCGTTTCGATTATTTATTATGCATCTTCCATTCCATTTTACTTTGCTTTGTATCAGGCTTTTCAACTGTTACGTTACATTGATCAAAACAAAGCATTCTCGGCATTGTCTGTCATATCTTTAAAAAGAATTAAATACTGTGCCATTATCATTAGTAGTTTACATGTACTAGCTTTGCCACTCTTCTACCTTTTTGCAGAGATGGATGATGCACCTGGTGTAATTTTTGTTGGCTTGCTTGTTCCTTTTGCATCGATGGTGATTGCTGTTTTTGCTGCGGTTCTTCAACGACTTTTACAAGAAGCGGTCGAAATAAAATCAGAAAATGATTTAGTCGTGTGAGGTTAAAAATATGACAATTATTATAAATATTGATGTGATGTTAGCAAAGCGAAAAATGAGCGTAACGGAATTATCAGAAAAGGTTGGCATAACAATGGCTAATCTTTCAATCTTAAAAAATGGGAAAGCAAAAGCCATACGATTTTCGACTTTAGAGGCAATTTGTAAAGCATTAGAATGTCAGCCGGGAGATATTATAGAATACCGACGTGATGAAACTGAACAAGATTGAATAGACTGTTGATGGAGCTTACCTTCGGGTAGGCTCTTTTTGATAAAGCAGTCATGAAATGGATCAACATCATGTTTCAGCCAATATGCTTGCAACAGTAGTAAAATGCATAAATATTCAAACGTACGTATTTTTGTCACAATCTACATATGAATTCTAACTTTTTAAAAATAACATAAAAATTCAGTTGATTTTATATTTATGCATGTGTATACTAAACTCAACAGTTACGAAAGCAAGGAGCGAAGGCTATGAAATTACTAGAAGAAGTACAGTTGAAGTTAGTGTCTAGCTTAAAAGGAAAAGACTTATTAACCCTGTTAGACTACACAAGTGAAGAAGTGCAACAGTTAGTTGCGCTAGCATCTCAACTGAAAATAATTACAAAAGAAGGTAAATGTCCGAAATTACTTGAAGGTAAAACACTCGGCATGATTTTTGAAAAACATTCAACGCGTACTCGTATTTCATTTGAAGTAGGCATGGAACAATTGGGCGGTAAAGGTATGTTTATGCATGCACGCGATTTACAAATTGGACGTGGTGAATCTATTTATGATACAGCACATGTGTTATCAGGTTATCTAGATGGCATTATGATTCGTGCAAACTCCCATGCAATGGTTAAAGAGTTAGCGGAGCACGCTACGATTCCTGTTATTAATGGTTTAACGGATATTTATCATCCTTGCCAAGCATTAGCCGATTTAGAAACAATCTTTGAACATAAAGGTGAATTACAAGGTTTGAAAATCGCTTATGTTGGAGATGGCAACAATGTAGCGCATTCGTTGGTAGTCGCTTCTGCACATGTAGGCATGAACGTAGCAGTCGCAACACCTGTTGGCTATGAATGTGATGCAGAGGTCATTGCTAAAGCACAAGCAATTGCTGCAACAAATGGCAGTACGATTACCATTACTAATGATCCTGTCACAGCAGTGCAAGATGCTGATGTCGTATATGCAGATGTTTGGACATCTATGGGGCAAGAAGAAGAAGCAGCGAAACGTCTACAAGATTTTGCTGGTTATCAAATTAATGACGAACTGGTTGCACATGCTAAGCCTGACTATATGTTTTTACATTGCTTACCAGCACATCGTGAAGAAGAAGTGGCAACATCTGTTATCGATGGCCCGAACTCCTTTATTTTTGAGCAAGCAGAAAATCGACTTCATGCGCAAAAAGCCGTGTTAGCTTCTATAATGGCTTAATTAAAGATGTAATATATGAAGCTCTTTATGAGATTCTTATATATAAAGTTCATATTGGCAACAGAGGGTGGCGATATGGATAGCTTTACAGTGGTATACAGACAGAGGGATGTAGGCCGCGCGCGATGTACGTTGTCAAGATGGATGACCTCATCGCTACATAGTGAAAGTAACCTGGGAGACGCTGGGTTGCTTTTTTTTATTGCCTGCGCCAGCATATAAAAAAACACGGCCTTTTCCATAAAGGAGAAGGCTGTGTTGATATAATTTACAAGGTGAAAATTTTTCCTGGGTTCATAATGTTATGTGGATCGAGTGCAGCTTTAATGCTTTTCATAACGACTAAAGAGGTTCCATGCTCAAGTGATTGATATTTCATTTTACCAATCCCCACGCCATGTTCACCTGTACATGTTCCGCCACGCAGCAACGCATACTGCACAATTTGCTCATTGAAACGGTCTGCTTGTGCCTGTTCTTGTACATCTGTCGGGTCTAGCATTAACAGGGTGTGGAAATTGCCGTCACCGACATGGCCAACAATACCACCAACTAGACCAATCGTATTTAGCTGCTCACGTGCATAAAGTATCGTTTCTGCCAATTTTGAAATCGGTACACAGACATCTGTCGACATCAATTTTTTACCTGGGTACGCATGAATATATGCGTAGGCTAAAGAATGTCGTGCCTCCCATAGCTGATTGCGCGCAGCATTGTTTTGTTCAAATTCGACCGTCGTACAGCCAAAATCCTCAAAAATTTCTGTAGCAAATGCAATATCTGCACGCATACCTGCGTCATTACCGTGGAATTCTAAAAACAATGTTGGCTTTTCAGCATAAGTTGTTTCATTATAACGATTTACTTGGGTAATCGATGCTTCATCGACAAGTTCGACACGACCGATGACAATGCCAGCCTGCAATAAAGCGGCCACTGCACTAACGGCATCGCCCACCGTGTTAAATACAGCACGGCCTGCAGTAACGAATTCTGGAATGCCATAAACTTGCAATGTCAGCTCTGTAAAACAACCTAATGTACCTTCTGAACCGACAAATAAGCCATTCAAATGATAACCCGATGAAGATTTCGCTGCTAAACTGCCAGTATGAATAACAGTACCATCCGCAAGAACAACCTCTAAATCTCGTACTTGATCACGCATAACACCATAACGTACAGCTGTTGTACCACTTGCATTCGTTGCTGCCATGCCACCAAGTGTTGCATCCGCTCCTGGATCTACCGTAAATTGTAATCCGTGTTTTTTTAATTCTTTATTTAATTGTGCCCGTGTTACCCCTGGTTGCACTTTTACTAATAAATCTTCTGGACGAATCTCTAAAATAGCATTCATTTCACAAAAATCAATAGAAATGCCGTTAGCAATCGGAATAGCATTTCCTTCTAAGCTAGAGCCAACACCAAATGGTACAACTGGTATAAGATTTGCATGGGCAATTTTCATAATTGCACTGACGTCTCCTGTAGACCGTGGGAAAACGACGATATCCGGTAAGGTCATCGCATGATGAGATTCATCTTTGCCATGTAGCTCTCGTACGGTGTCGTTTATCGACACCTGCTCTTCGGATAATACCTCTCTAAGTTGATTTACTATTAGCTCTACTGCAACAGTCATTCCAATCCCTCCCAAACTTTCTGATAAATCTAATTTATCATGCGATTCGAGGAATTGGAATGTACTGTTCCTAAAAATCTCAGTGTGCGAAAACTTTTTCTAGCTTTTGCACAAATGCATCTTGTTCCGCAGCCGTCGATTGTTGCCACCATTTTTCAAAAAATACACCGAGCCCTGGTAGTAAATGCTCTTCACCACGTGAAATAGCGTCTTGGACGATATCCTTAAATTCTGCTGCTGATTGACCGTGTACATTTGCCGTAATGGCATCTCTTATTTGAAAATTCATCTATTTCGCCTCCTTAGTGATAAGTTGTCCAGTGTTAGTAGAAATATGTATAAAAAACGAAAATTATCCTCGGTTTTTCTCTTTTTTTAGGCAGCTATTCATCCATATTGTGATGGAATTAGTAGCAATACGTCATTCGCTTACTTTGCTAGAGCACGCTAAGCTAATAATACCTAGGAATAATGGACTGTGCACAAGTCGTTAGGAAAGTACCAGTGACAATAGAAAAACCTAAAGAATTTCTTTCGCCAGAACAGCCATTTGAGGAAATATTAGAAAAGGTTCAGCCGATGATTACTGCCATATTATCGAAATGCCATATTTACAAAGACTTCGCGTATTATCGGCATATTGCAGCCATTGCTGTATGGCAAGCATACAAAAAAGCAGATCCAACGAAAGGGCAATTTAGTGCCTATATTTATACAACAGTGAAGGGAGAAATTTTGAAAGAACTGACGAAGGAAAGACAATTTCAGGACAATGTGACAGTAATGGCTGATGATACGTTAAATCGTATTCGATACGGTGGGGAGCAGGTGAGCCAACAGGAAGCGTCTATTCTATATGAAAAAATAATGGGGTTATTAAAAGAAGAAGAAAGAAGGCTTCTGCAACTTTTTTACGTTGAAGGCTATAGGTATGAAGAAATAGCTAAAGAACTACAACTATCTGTAGCGGCAGTAAAAAAACGACGGACAAGACTTATAAATAAAGTGCGCAGACTGCTAGGCCCTTAAACAAAATTACTACTAAAAGATAGTAAGAGTATGCTAATATCAAAATAAATTGAATATTAGCATACTTTACTTATTGCATACAAAGTCCAAGAAAAGTGCTATGATTTGTAAGAAGTCAAAGAAATATACAATTTTCAAGTAGTAATTAATAATAATTAGATATAAGTACCTATCTATTTTGATTGAGTATAGACTAGTATGGAGGGTTAGTAGTGGGAAACGCGCGAAATAATTTAATAGATAAAAAGGAACTATGGTATATGACGATACCATTGTTTCTATTTATTCCGCTTTTAGTTTTTAATAATCAGCTTATTACTTTATATATAGAAGAAAGTTTCGTGTATGTCAGTTTAATTATGGAAATTTTAATTGTCGTTTTCACAATGACGATTGCTATTCATTCCTGGTTAATATTTTCGCAGTTATTATTAAATCAAACCTTATACATAGGCAGTGTTTTCTTCCTTATCGCTTTGTTAGAAATCGCTAACATTGTGATGACAGCCCCACAAAACATAGATACAGCATTAACGAGCAGTTGGATCCAAATTCTTATGCGAGTCGCTTTAGTAATAGGGGTATTATTGATTATCGTCAAGCCAAGAAGAACGTTAACATTAGCACATCGTCGGTTAGCTTATGGTATTGCTCTCGGTTGTGTTGCGCTTATGCTTTTCATATTAAATAATGCACAGCCGTTGATGGAAGATGGTCATCAAACGATACAAAGCATTGTGCAATTAGTGACTGCGGCTTTACAAGCGGTATCCATTTATTTTTTAAGCAAACATTATAAGAAAGCGCCAAAACAAGTGATATGGCTAATAAGTGGCTCCGTTTATTTGCTTTTGAGTGATGTATTATTGGTTATGAGCAAAGACCTCAATGCAATATGGGTATTTACTGCGCTTTTTCACCAATTTTTTGCCTATTATATATTTTTAAAGGCTATCTACTATACCTCAGTCGAGAAGCCTTATCAGCAGCTGTTAAAAATTAAACAAGATTTAGAACAATCGCAACAAGAACTAACTTTTCAAGCTTATCATGATGACATTACACAACTGCCAAATGAGCGTCTTTTGTTAAAAACATTAAAGGAAGGATTGCATAAGAATGGGAAGCAACAGGCCATTATCTCAATTGAAATTGACCGACTTGCCACTATTAGTGATTCCTTAGGAATTAGTAATTCCAATAAGATGATGAAACTGATAGCGGATAGGATTCAAGCGATGCTGCCGCCGCATTATTTCGCGACTAAGTTACGAGAAAGCCAATTTGTTATCTACATTAATCATGTACAGAGCAAAGAAGAGCTTATCCAATTTTGCATGAATTTAAAAAGGACGATGGATAAACCATTGCAAGTACATCTTTTTTCACTTAAAGGCAATGTTAATATTGGCATTGCGTACAATGAAGAAAATTGTTCGGCTGAGCAATTTTTAATGCATGCACAGTTGGCAATGCGTGAAGCAAGTCAGATACCACAACGGTTTCTTTTTTATAAACAGCATATGTCAACCAGCGTAACAGAGCGCATTTTATTAGAGCAGGAATTACATATAGCACTTGACCAACAACAATTTTATTTAGATTACCAACCACAAATTAATTTAAGAACTGGAAAAATAGAGTCTGTTGAGGCACTTGTGCGCTGGCAACATCCAGTTCGTGGCTATGTGCCACCAGATACATTTATTGATATTGCTGAGGAGTCTGGGCTCATTATTCCGCTCGGTAAGTGGATTTTAGAAAAGGCATGTATGCAAGCGAAGGAATGGGAGGCGCAAGGTTTACCGAAAATGAAAGTAGCGGTGAATTTATCGCTCGGGCAGTTATTCCAGCAAGATTTGGTGCAAATGGTAAAGGAGATTTTACAGCAAAGTAATCTCGAGCCTCGTTATCTTCAATTGGAAATAACGGAAAGTATGACAATGAATATTGATCAAATGACGCAGTTGCTGCATGAATTGAAGGCGCTTGGCATACAAATAGCTGTCGATGATTTTGGGACAGGCTACTCATCATTATCCTATTTAAAAGACTTTCCAATTGACTGTTTAAAAATTGATCGCGCTTTTGTCCACAATATTCAGCATGATCCTAATGATGAAGCGCTCGTTTCCATGATTCTTTCCATGGCTAAGCACTTGCGTCTAAAAGTCGTGGCTGAAGGAATCGAAGAAGTGGCACAACTCGCTTTCCTCATTGCAGGTGATTGCGATTATATACAAGGTTATTTATTTAGTAAGCCGATTTCGGCTGAGCAGTTTACTGTGACATTTACAGATTTACATATGCATGCGAATCAAATATTAGAGCAGTTCAAATATGGAGAGGAATTTAGTATTTAATTGTAAAAAAATCCGCTTGGACTTTAATAGGGACAGCAACTGTTGCTCAACCTACAATAAAGTACAATGCGGATTTTTTTACTAAAGCAATTTAATGCACGAGGTATTCTTCTTTTAGCTCGGAAATAGCGACTTCAGACCGTTCCTCATGTGAGCGTCGTAAATGAACCGTTGCCGTTTGGCCATCATCATGCAGCTTGTCGATCCATATCGAAACTCCATTGTAGCTCACTTCGTATTCCTTTGGAGAGGCAACTATTTCTTGTGCGCGTAGATACTCCAATCGAAGGCCCCCTTATTTTTTCTTCTGGTTTTTCGCTACGGCATTAATTAACTCCGTAAACTCTTGGGAAAACTCTTCTTTTACTTTGTTTGGTGCAATTTTTTGATTTTTTGGTGTCTGTGGTAGCGAACCTTTGTTATTGCTTTGTCCTTGCTTATTATCTCTTCCCATGTGTACATTCTCCTTTCGTTTTTGATATTTCTTAATATGGCTTGCAATTGCTTTTTTTATCATGGCAAAAGGCAGAATATCATATTAAAAAAAATGAAAGGCAAAAGGGGAAATTATAAAACAGAACGGAAAGGAAATAATAAGAGTAGGTATTATTTTATTATAGAAAAATCATTTGCTAACAGCGCCCAGTTTTGCGGGAATGGGAAACCTAAAGCCCAGTAGCTGACACCACGGAGCTGATATCGCTTTATTAGGTCGAATTTAGCTTGTGCACTTCTTGCATCTTCAAACCATACTTCATGATTTCTGGCTTGTTTATCAACATAGCGGAAATAAGGGGATTGTGCTGTTCGATCGTATTGAATAGTTGCCCCATACTGTTGTGCTCTATCTAAGGCTTCTTGCGGGCTAAATGTTTCCGCTTCTTGCCCTTTCACATGTGGAAGTAGCCAATCGCGTGCATAAATTTGAAAGCCTAAAAATATTTTAGTAGCAGGCATGACTGTTAGCGCATATTCGACAACCTTGGTCATTTCATTAATTGGGGAGATTGCCTGTGGAGGACCAAGGCGATAGCCCCATTCATACGTCATCAACACAACAAAATCCGCAATTTTTCCATGCGCTTCATAATCAAATGCTTCATATGCAGGGCCGGCTTTTGTTTTTGGAGGAAGTGCCGTCGATACTAAATAACCATTCGGGTGAAGGCGATCAACGGCTGATTGGAGAAATTGGTTGTAATGTTCCCGATCTGTTGGTAGGACATTTTCAAAGTCAATGTTTAGCACTTTATAGCCTTTCTCTTTCATCACCTTTAAGACATTATCTAGCACTTTTGCTGTTAATTGTGCGTTGGACAAAATTACATGTGCTAAGTTGGAGCCTGTTTCTGTAGAAGAAAAATTTGTAATGGTTAGCATTGGTATGATGTTTTGCGTCTGTGCTGCATCAATCATCGCTTGGTCATTAAGCGATTGCAATGACCCGTCCTCTTTTATCATATACGCAAAGGGGCTAAAGTAAGTAAGAAGGTCACCGATTGCATGGATTGACTGTATAGCTTCTTCAGACGGTTGGTACGAATACGCATTGACTTCAATACTAGGCTTTGCTCTAGGGATTATTAATTGTGTCCCGACATAAATCATATTTGGGTTTGTAATGTTGTTTGCTTCGATAATGGCTTGAACGGTTGTACGATAGTTGCTAGCGATTTGTGATAACGTTTCGCCAGCTTGTACAGTGTGCGTTACTGGAGGAATGATGAGTTGTGTTCCTGGTGTTAAAACATCCGGATTTGTTAGATGATTGACTTGAATAATCGCTTGCATTGGCACATTATATTGTCGGGCTATGGACGCTAATGTGTCACCTTTCTTGACGATATGCATTGTATAAGCGGAAGGAATAACAAGTGATTGTCCAATAATTAATTGATTTGGCTTAGCTAATGCATTTAATTGAATAATAGATTGCATAGGCACAGCATAGCGGTTCGCAATGTGCCAAAGTGTTTCACCAGCGCTTACTACATGTATTAACATTCGGTCTCCCCCTAATAAGTTTCATTAATGCATCATATGTAACAAAATATCTTTCTCATGATGAAATCTTGAATCATTTCCAATTCATATTTTTTTCTTGCTCGTGATACATAGTATAGTACATGCGCAGTGTATCAATTGAGAAAGGGGCTGTACGTTGAAGAAGGCAAAACTTACAGGAAGAATTGTTAGTCCAGGTGATCCAGATTACGACGAAGCGAGAACGAATAATAACTTAAGTCTACCGAAATTTCCGAGTAAAATTGTCTTTTGTCAAAAGACGAAAGATGTAGTCAATGCTTTAAAGTGGGTAAGGGAAAATAATGAAGATTTCCGACTACGGAGCGGACGACATAGCTATGAAAATTATTCGCTCGTTAATCACGGTATTGTTATTGATGTCAGTGAAATGAATGACATCACCGTTCATAACGAGGAGGGGACAGCTCGAATAGAGGCGGGTGCTAATCTCGGCCAGGTATACCGGGCATTGTGGGAACATGGCATGACCATCCCTGGTGGAACGGAGAGCAGTGTAGGGCTTGTTGGTTTAGCATTAGGTGGCGGCATAGGCATGCTTAGTCGACCATTTGGGCTTACGTGTGATCACTTGATTGAAATTGAAATGGTAGCGGCGAGTGGTCAGCAAGGAGCAGAGCTAATAAGAGCAAATCGCGAGATGAATAGCGATTTATTTTGGGCTAGCTGTGGTGGAGGGGGTGGCAATTTCGGCATTGTCACGGCCCTAACGTTCAAGCTGCAAGCAATAGCAGATGTGACGCTTTTCGCCATCGTATGGGAGTGGAATGATTTTGAGGTTGCCTTTGATGCTTGGCAAAAATGGGCGCCTTTTACGGATGAGCGCATCACTTCCCAAATAGAGTTGAAATCGAAGGAAGTGGGTGAAGTAGTCGTCCAAGGTATTTTTGTTGGTCCGCCTTCTGAACTAAAAAAGTTATTGCGGCCATTAAGGAAAAGTGGCACACCAACGGAAGTATGGCTAAAAGAGGTACCGTACATGAAAGCAGTGCGATTTTTTGATGTGCCAAGTGGCAATCAACCAGCCCTTCGTAAAAGATCAGGTTCTTTTATTGAAAAACCATTTCCGCACGTGGCTATTATGAGAATGAAACAATTTTTAGAAAATGCGCCTAATCGCAATGCGAGCATCTGGCAACAATCGCTTAGAGGTGCTGTTGGACAGATTGCATCAAATCGAACAGCCTTTTATTATAGAAATGCACTAATTGCCCAGGAATATATTACGTCATGGGAACATGCTGAAGAGGAAAAGCAAAATGTTCAGTGGGTGGAGGCGTTAAGACGAATGTTATCTCCATTTACAATGGGAGATTATGTGAATTTTCCTGATCAATCGATTGAAAATTGGCCTACTGCTTACTATGGCCGTAATTTCACAAGGTTAAGGGAAGTGAAAACGAAATACGATCCATACAATGTGTTTCGTTTCCCGCAAAGTATTCCAACGAATAGAAAGTGGTTATAGGTTTGCACTATGTGAATGGTAGAATGCATTTTTACAAGATGCATTCTACTTTTTTATTTGGTTTACGATTATTATTCCCTTGATAATTATTGGATGCACCGTCAAAATGGAGATATTACATATATTTCTAAAGGAGTCAATGCGATGATGGATGTTATTATACGTAATAATGTGAGAATAATAGGAAAAGGGAAGCAACCAATATTATTTGCGCACGGATTCGGTTGCGATCAAAATATGTGGCGTTATATAACTCCCGCATTTGAAGAGCACTATCAACTTATTTTATTCGATTATGTAGGTGCAGGTCATTCAAGACTGGACGCCTACCAATCTCAAAAATATCAGTCGCTGCATGGATACAAGCAGGATGTACTAGAAATTATTGAAGCGCTAGGGTTACAATCCGTTATTTTTATTGGTCATTCCATTAGTTCCATGATCGGTATGCTAGCATCGATTGAACGCCCGGATTATTTTGAAAAATTAATTATGATTGGCCCTTCACCACGTTATTTAAATGATGGAGATGGTTATGTAGGTGGATTTGAATTAAATGATATTAATGAAATACTCGATATGATGGAAATGAACTTTGCAGGCTGGGCTAGCTTTTTAGCACCTATTGCCATGAATGCGCCTGAATCACCACAACTTACAAACGAGCTTGAACAAACTTTTAAATCAGCGAATCCCGTGATTGCAAGAGAATTTGCCGAAGTAACATTTTTATCTGATCATCGCAGTGACTTAGCAAAAGCTAGTGTTCCCATTTTAATTATGCAATGTTCGGATGATAGTATCGTGCCGATAGAAGTTGGTGAATATTTACACCAGCATTTAAAAGCGAGTACTTTGCAATTAATGACAGCAAAAGGGCATTATCCGCATATTAGTCATCCAGAGGAAACAATCCAGTTAATTACACAATTTCTTTAAGGAAAAATGAAAGGATAATTTATAAGACATGGATAAACGATTGAACTATGCACCTTGTGGCTTTATCGCGATTACATATGATGGAGTCATTACTGAGGTGAATCAGACCTTTCTGGAGTGGATGGGTTATGAACGGGTGAATTTATTACACCAGCATATTGAATTTCTAATGTCTATGCCTAATAAGATGATTTTTCATTCTTATTTTTACCCGAACATCAATCTGAACGATCAGGTAGAAGAACTATTTATTAGTTTAAAGCATTGTACGGGTGAGGCCATTCCTTTTTTGTTAAACGGCAAAAAATATGGGTCAGGTGAGGTTGAATGTATTGATTGCATTTTAGTGCCGATGAAAAAGCGTGTTGATTATGAATTAGAATTACGTTCGGCTAAAAAGCAACTAGAGGCTGCTTATTTTGAGAAGGATCAGGCATTAGTTAAATTAGAGCAAATCCATTTAGAAATTGAGCAAAAACAACGTGAGCTACTCAATATAAACGCTACATTAGTTGAACTAGCCGTTACAGATAAGCTAACTGGTTTGAAAAACAGAAGATTTTTTCAAGAGCAACTAGAAGAGCAGTTTGCCTTTTTCCATCAAACGGCAAAACCTTTTTCACTATTCATTTTGGATATCGATCATTTCAAAAAGGTAAACGATACATTTGGGCATCAAGTAGGTGATGAGGTGCTCGCTCAATTGGCACAAATTTTAAGTGCACATGCTCGTCAAGAAGATGTAGTGGCGCGTTATGGTGGGGAAGAGTTCGTCGTTATTTTACCAGAGACAGGCGTTCATAATTCGCTAATGATTGCCGAACAATTACGACAAGCGATTGAAGTGGCGCAGTGGCCGACCGGAAAGATTACAATTAGTATCGGGATTGCGACGGTAACCGAAAAGGATAACGATGTGACAATTTTGAAAAAAGCGGATGAAGCTTTGTATGCATCCAAAGAAAACGGAAGAAACAAGGTCACTCATAGTGACACTCATAGTGACAGGCACGCAAACAATTCTGACAATTAGCTACAATTTACTGGACGATGTAATTTGCTGTTTTCTGCTGTATAATAATGAGCAGTAAATAGGAAAAAGGCGGTACGAATTACGATGAAGAGAATTGAATCTACGCAAAATGCGTTAGTGAAATATTGGAAAAAACTAGCGACTACACGAAAAGAGCGTGAACGTTCGGGTGAGTTTTTAGTTGAAGGCTTCCATTTAGTTGAAGAAGCGCTAAAAAATAATGAACAAGTGTTACAGCTGATTGTGCGTGAGGGTGTTGATTTACCGTTGCTTTGGCCAATCGATGATGTGGCGATGGTGGAAGTGACAGCGGCAGTAGCAAAGGAATTCGCTGAGACAGAAACGTCACAAGGCGTTTTTGCTGTATGCAAGCAGCTTACAGTTGAAGAAAATGTAATGGCTTCTTGGCGCAAAGTGCTGTTAATCGATGCTGTGCAAGATCCAGGGAATATTGGCACAATGATTCGAACAGCAGATGCTGCTGGTTTAGATGCCGTTATTCTTGGCAAGGGCTGTGCAGACTTATATAACCCGAAAACATTGCGTTCTGCACAAGGATCGCATTTCCATATTCCGGTGATCCGCGGGGATTTAGAGGAATGGATTGATATGCTGCAAGACAATGGCGTGCCTGTCTTTGGAACAGCACTGGATGAGGATGCTGTCGTATATCATGAAATACAACATACGGGTGCTTTTGCGATCATGATGGGCAATGAAGGCAGTGGCATTAATCCACAGTTATTAGCAATGACCGATCAAAATATCATTATTCCGATTTTGGGACAAGCAGAATCATTAAATGTCGCTGTTGCAACAGGTATTGTGTTGTACGGGTTTGTAAAATAAGATTGGTGTTACGTGCGTAAGACAGGTCAAAATCGCCGATAACAAGTCAGGATTCGCCGATAACACTGCATCCATCGCCGATAAATCAAGTCATATTGCAATAAGGAACAGATGCCCCTTGCTTTGAAGTGGCGTCATCATGTATAATCACATTTAAAATGTAATTATGTATAATGAAATGCTTTGACCAGGAAGTAGTAAAGATTGTGAATGGACGACAGGGAGCGATGGCCGGAGATTGAGAGCCAGCGCCGCACCAATGCAATTTTGAATTCATCCTGCGAGCAGCTACCGGGACCAGCAATCTGCTGTAAAGGTAAGCCGGCTTCAATCGAGTCGTTATGTCAATGAAGTGATTGTGCGAAATGAAGTGCGCAATAACTAGGGTGGTACCGCGAATATGTCCTCGTCCCTTTTTTGGGGCGAGGTTTTTTTGTGCCATTTTAAGTATACAGGCACTGATATGAACAAGGAGGTTTTACACATGGAAGAGCAATTAAAGCAGTTAGAGCAAGAAGCGTTAGCAAAAATTGAAGCCGCAGCAAATTTAAAAGGATTAAATGATGTGCGTGTCGCTTATTTAGGGAAAAAAGGGCCGATTACGGATTTACTAAAAGGCATGGGGAAATTATCGGCTGAGGAGCGTCCAAAAATGGGTGCTTTAGTGAACACGGTACGTGAAAATGTCACAGCGGTGCTTGAAGCAAAAGTAACTGTATTAGAAGAAGCGGCGATTGCTGAAAAATTAGCAAGTGAGTCGATTGATGTTACATTACCTGGTCGTGCTATTAAAGTAGGTAACCGTCACCCGTTAACACGTGTTATTGAAGAAATTGAAGATTTATTTGTCGGCATGGGTTACGAAATTGCAGAAGGTCCTGAAGTAGAAAAGGATTACTATAACTTTGAAGCGTTAAATTTACCAAAAGGCCACCCTGCACGTGATATGCAAGATTCGTTCTATATTTCCGAGGAAATATTATTACGTACACATACATCACCAGTACAGGCACGCACGATGGAAGCGAAACAAGGTGAATCGATTCGTATCATTTGTCCAGGGAAAGTATTCCGTCGTGATAATGATGATGCAACACACTCTCATCAATTCATGCAAATTGAAGGGTTAGTTATTGGCGAAAATATTCGTATGAGTGATCTGAAAGGAACATTAGATACATTAGCGAAAAAAATGTTCGGTGCTGATCGTGAAATTCGTTTACGTCCAAGTTTCTTCCCATTCACAGAGCCTTCTGTTGAAATGGACATTTCTTGCTTCAAATGCGGTGGTGCAGGCTGTAACGTATGTAAAGGCACAGGCTGGATTGAAATTTTAGGCGCAGGTATGGTACATCCGAATGTACTTGAAATGGCCGGTTATGATCCGAAGAAAGTTTCTGGTTTCGCATTTGGTATTGGTGCAGAACGTATCGCGATGTTGAAATATGGTGTCGACGATATTCGTCATTTCTATACAAGTGACACACGTTTCTTATCACAATTCGAGCGAACAGAGGCGTAAGGGGGACTATAAATGTTAGTATCATTAGAATGGTTAAAAGATTATGTAAGTACACAAGGTTTAGCGCCTGAAGAATTAGCAGAAAAAATTACACGCTCAGGTATCGAAGTAGACGCAGTAATTGACCGTGCAAGCGGTATGGATAAAATTGTTGTCGGCTATGTTGTATCAAAAGAGAAGCACCCTGAAGCCGATAAATTAAATATTTGCCAAGTCGATGTTGGCGAAGAAGAGCCACAACAAATTATTTGCGGAGCGCCAAACGTAGATGCTGGTCAAAAAGTCATCGTTGCGCGTCCTGGTGCACATTTACCAGGTGGTATTAAAATTAAAAAAGCAAAACTTCGTGGGCACGAGTCAAACGGCATGATTTGCTCATTACAAGAACTTGGCATTGAAGGTAAGTTAGTACCGAAAGCCTATGCAGAAGGTATTTATGTATTACCTGCAGAGGCACAAGTAGGGGCTGATGCACTAGCACTGTTAGGTCTTCGTGATACAGTGCTGGAGCTTGGTTTAACGCCAAACCGCTCCGATGCACTATCAATGTTAGGTGTAGCTTATGAAGTAGGTGCTATTCTTTCCGAGGAAATTAAGTACCCTGAAATCACTTATTCTACCTCTTCTGAAAAAGCGGAAGACTTGTTAAAACTTCGTGTGGAAGACTTACAAGCGAACCCAATGTACGTAGCGAAAGTTGTGAAAAACGTTAAAATTGCAGAATCTCCAATGTGGTTACAACATCGTTTAATGGCTGCTGGGGTACGTCCTCATAACAATGTTGTCGATGTGACGAACTATGTTTTAATGGAATACGGTCAACCACTTCATGCATTTGACTACGATAGCTTAGCTACAGGGGAAATCGTTGTTCGTAAAGCAACGGAAGGTGAAAAAATCACGACTTTAGATGATCAAGAGCGTACATTAAAAGCAAGTGATTTAGTCATTACTAATGGCAAAGAGCCAGTGGCAATTGCAGGTGTAATGGGTGGAGCAAATTCTGAAGTAACAGCATCGACAACGACTGTTGTTATTGAATCTGCTTATTTTGACGGCTTAACAGTGCGCCAAACTTCACGAAACCTAGGTCTTCGCTCTGATGCATCAGCTCGCTTTGAAAAAGGTGTTGATCCAAACCGAGTGGTTCCTGCAGCTGAACGTGCAGCCGCATTGCTTGCTGAATTAGCGGGTGGTGAAGTGTTAGAAGGCACTTGTATCGTAGATGAATTAGAGAAAGCACCAGCACGTGTTGTTGTTTCTCCAGATTTTATTAACGAACGTCTTGGTATGAAAATTTCACTAGAAGATATGCTGTCGATTTTAGAGCGTTTGAAATTTGGTGTAGAAGCAGCAAATGGCTTATTAATTATTGACGCTCCAACACGTCGTCAAGATATTAAAATTGAAGAAGATATTGTAGAAGAAATCGCGCGATTATATGGTTACGATGAAATTCCAATGACTTTACCAGAAGGTGCGAACCAAGTTGGACAATTAACATCTTACCAAGCGAATCGTCGTGTTGTGCGTAGCTTTATGGAAGGGGCAGGGCTATATCAAGCGGTCACTTATTCATTAACGTCTGATGCATTATCACAACGTTTTGCACTAAAAGCAGAGCCAGTAACTCGCTTATTAATGCCGATGAGTGAAGATCGTTCAACACTTCGTCAAAGCTTAATTCCACATTTAATTGAAGCGGCAGCCTATAATGTGGCACGTAAAGCAGATAGCGTAGCATTATATGAGGTTGGTTCTGTCTTCCTTGGTCAAACAGATGAGGGGCTACCGTTTGAAGAAGAGCATGTCGCTGCTGTGTTAACAGGTAAATGGTTAGATCATGCTTGGCAAGGGGAGAAAAAGGAAGTAGACTTCTTCGTACTTAAAGGTATTATTGAAGGTGTCATTGGCAAGCTTGGTTTAACAGAGCGCATTGCATTTGTGAAAACAGAAGTAGCGGGCCTACATCCTGGACGTACAGCTAGCATTTTATTAGATGGCGAACAAGTTGGTATTATCGGTGGTTTACACCCTGCTGAGCAAAAAACATGGGGTGTGAAAGATACGTACGTGATGGAAATGAACTTAGTTGCGTTACTACAAGCAAACGCAAATGAAGCACCACTTGGCTATAAACCAGTTCCTCGTTTCCCGGCTATGTCTCGTGATATCGCGCTTGTGATGGATCGTGCAACAGCAGCGGGTGAAGTAATTACTGCTATTCGTTCGGCTGGTGTCAAACTGTTAAAAGATATTAAAGTGTTCGATGTCTATGAAGGTGAAAAAATGGAAGCAGGTAAAAAATCGGTTGCCTTCTCATTAACATACTTCGATCCAGAACGCACGTTAACGGATGATGAAGTAGTTGCTGCACATAATAAAGTGCTAAAAGCAATTGCCACAATTGAAGGAACAGAAGTGCGTTAGTTTGTACTAATTTTAAATATTTACTGCGGTTGATTTCCGTTGCGGGCGGACGCTTTCCGCGGGCACACCGTAAGCCGCAACCCTCGCTAACGCGCGGATTGTTGCGTCTTACGCTGCGTGCTTTCCCGCAGGAGTCGCCGCCCTCCACTCCAATCAACTCAACATGTTAGCAGAGATATTTTATTTTATACTCTTCCACTAATAAAAAAGGACAAAAGGCATCCAGTTGAAATTCTGGATGCCTTTTGTCTCCCATTGAAGCTGTTTCGAATGAAACGAGACAGCTTTTACATTTATTTTAACTTCCGAGCTTTTTCCGTATTGGCAAAGTGCCATTTTGTGATGGAGCGTAAAAATTCCTCGCCTTGTCCACGCCATATGCGTGCAGCTAAGGCATCAACCTTGCTAGATGCGCCTTTTTGTAATTCTACGCCAGCAAGCTCACTCAGTCGATCCATTTCCTTTAAGAAAGCCGCACGTGCCAAAATGGAAGCGGTGGCGACTGCAACGTGCAATTGTTCGGCTTTCGTTGAAAAGAGCACGTCCTCTCTGATAACTTCACGCTCATTTTTTAAGTAATTGTAATAGACACCTCGTTCGGCAAACTGATCAATTAAAATGTGCGCAGGTTTCTCTGGAGCCATTTTAGTCAGTGTATGTCCAAGCGCTTTATTGTGCATCATCGCCTTCATTTTCCCTTGAGAATAGCCTTTTGCTTGTAATGCATTATATTTTTCATTGCGTAAGACGAGGACACTATGGGTGCAAGCTGCCCGTAAATCAGGTGCTATTTTGCGCATATAATCATCTGTCAGCATTTTCGAATCTTTCACGCCCAGCTCATTTATTAGTTCTATTTTTGAAGCGGGGACGTACACTGCTGCCACGGTAATCGGACCGAAATAATCGCCAGTCCCCGTTTCATCAGAACCAAGCACAGACATAGAAGCAAAGCCGTCAGGAAGCGTGTCCCCCTTTGCTCCAACAATAGAAGACTTTTGCGTAGTTGCTACCCCGGAGTTACCCCATCGTGCCGCTTCTCGCTCAGCGCCGCCCCCTTGAAACATACATTTTCCTGATTTGTACATCGTTATCGCTGTATCAGGCAGTTTTGCCGCGAACACCACACCGGGTGCTTTGCGCTCGACATAATAATTTGCGTAATAAGACATGACCTCTTTTTGCGCATTTGTTGAAATTAAAAGTACAATATTTGACATTTAACCGTTCCTTTCTATCCTCATTGTTCACAATTTTATACCTTTCATGGTATGATAATATATAGCTTTTTTGTGTGGATGGTGCTCATTACTACAAAATAGTGAGCAATAAGATTTTATTGGAGGGTGCGACTATGGAAAATCAAGAAAAGAACAAAATTTCTGTGGAAATATATGGTCATACATATAAAATGGTCGGCTCCGAATCCATTGGACATATGCGACTTGTCGCTTCTATTGTTGATGATCGTATGCGCGAAATGAATTTACATAATCCCTCACTTGATAGCACAAAGCTTGCCGTCCTTACAGCTGTAAATACGGTGCACGAATATTTACTCTTAAAAGAGCAAATAGAATTACTAGAAGAAGAATTGAAAAAATTAAAGGGTTGAAGTGAATGCTAGATTTAATCATATTAGTAGTTCTATTAGTTGGACTGCTAGTCGGGGCAAAACGCGGCTTCATTGTACAAATGATGCATATAGTCAGCTTTGTCGTTGCCCTCGTTGTTGCGTATATTTATTATAAGCCATTAGCACAGAAATTTGTGTTTTGGGTACCATATCCAGGTGTTACGGATTCGGGAAGCCTTGGGGTTGTCATTGACAGCTTGGATTTAGACCGGACGTTTTACCGCGTCATTGCCTTTGCGGTTATATTCTTTGCGGTGAAGATTTCATTGCAAATTGTGGCGTCTATTTTTGATTTTATTGCGTATTTACCAGTGTTAAATATGGTCAATCGTTGGCTTGGTGCTCTATTTGGCTTGATTGAAAATTATTTAATTTTATTTATTGTGTTGTATGTGTTGGCATTAGTACCGCTTGATTTGGTGCAAAATTTAATGTCGAAGTCGTTCTTATCAGGCCTCATGTTGGAACATACACCGATTATTACGAAGATGTTCCAAAAATGGTGGTATATTTATCTCCATGCTTCATAATAATGGGGATCTACGCATGGAAAATGGAATGTAGTGTTCACTTGTTTGTCCGTAGAAAGCTGCTAAATGGCAAAGTTGCTGTTAAGAGCACAGCTGTTTTGTGCATGCAGATCCGTCATGAATAGGCAATAGTAAATGATGCACTTCTCTCGGACTAGAGGGAAGTGTTTTTACGATAGGGGGAATTCAAAAATGAACAAAAAAACAATTATTCGTACATTAGAAAAAATTGCATTATATATGGAGTTACAGGGCGAAAATCCGTTTAAAGTTTCCGCCTTCCGAAAAGCCGCGGCTGCACTGGAAGGTGACGAGCGTTCCTTAAGTGAAATGGAAGATGTGACAAAGCTGAAAGGAATAGGTAAAGGCACGGCTGCTGTCATTGAAGACCTGATTGAGACAGGAGAGTCAAGTCTCTTAAAAGAATTACAAGAGATCGTACCAAAAGGATTACTGCCATTATTAAAGTTGCCGGGCTTAGGTGGTAAAAAAATTGCCAAGCTTCATCAAGAGCTAGGTATTGATTCAGCTGAAAGTTTACAAGCTGCCTGTGAGGCTGGCAAAGTGCGCGAACTAGCGGGCTTTGCAGCGAAAACAGAAGAAAAAATTTTAAAGGAGCTTGCGAATTTTGCCAATCGTTCGGAACGATTACCAATTTGGCAGCTGGAGCCTGTTGTTTTACAAATTGAAGCACTTCTCGGTAGTATGGAAGAAGTAACACGTTTTTCCGTAGCTGGAAGCTTCCGCCGTGCAGCCGAAACGAGTAAAGATATTGATTTTATCGTTGTCACAGAAGCGGTGGAGGCAGTCCGTGAAAAATTATTAAGTGAACTTGCGATTCAAGAAGTGGTCGCTGCAGGGGATACAAAAATTTCTGTTATTTTAGATTTAGATGCTCCAGTCAGTGTTGATTTTCGCTTAGTGCAAGATCATGAATATGCGACGGCTTTGCACCATTTTACAGGCTCAAAAGATCATAATGTTCGTATGCGCCAACTTGCTAAAGCGCGCGGTGAGAAAATTAGCGAATACGGTGTAGAGCAAGCAGATGGTTCTGTGCTGACATTTGCAGACGAAGCGGCATTTTTTGCACATTTTGATTTGCCATTTATTCCACCTAGTCTACGAACAGGGACAACAGAGTTTGAGCGCCAAAGTGATGTCGAGGATTTAGTAAAGCTAGAGGATATTGTGGCTGATTTGCATATGCATACGACATGGTCAGATGGTGCGTACTCCGTTGCGGAAATGGGTGAGGCATTGATTGCACGCGAGTATCGATATGGCGTTATTACGGATCACTCCCAGTATTTAAAAGTGGCCAATGGTTTAACGCCAGCAAGGTTAGTAAAGCAACGAGCAGAAATTGATGCATTTAACGAAGCGCATCCAGACTTTTATTTATATGCAGGAACAGAGATGGATATTTTACCAGATGGTTCGTTAGATTTTGATGATGAAGTGCTACGTCAATTAGATTTTGTCATTGCCTCTATTCATTCAAGTTTTACCCAATCACAGGATAAAATTATGGCGCGTTTACACACGGCGATGCAAAATCCTTACGTGCATATGATTGCCCATCCGACAGGTCGCATTATTGAGGACCGTGCTGGTTATAATCCAGATATAGCACAGTTAATCGATTGGGCGAAGGAATATGGCAAAATTTTAGAGTTAAACGCTAATCCATATCGATTGGACTTATGTGTGGAGCATTTAGAAATGGCTGTTGCCGCAGGTGTACCTGTCGCGATTAATACCGATGCTCATGATATTGCTCATTTACGTTTTA
Organism: Lysinibacillus sp. 38-6; assembly: GCF_046245175.1. Taxonomy (GTDB): domain Bacteria; phylum Bacillota; class Bacilli; order Bacillales_A; family Planococcaceae; genus Lysinibacillus. Next base: position 2,064,907 of record NZ_CP176417.1, on the reverse strand, counting down.
TGGATATAGGCGTGCGCTATGCAAATAAGGCATGGCTGAAAAAAGATATGATTGTCAACACATGGACGCGGGAACAGTTTGAGGCGTTCATTCGACGAAATAAATAGGTTGAGGAGGTGTTCTCAGTGATCGCAGAACGCGCATTGAAAACACTAGAATATGATAAAGTACGTCAACAAGTGGCTACACACTGTACTTCTTCAATCGGCAAATCTGCTATTGATGAGCTTGTACCACAAACAGATTATGAAAAAGTCGTTCAGTTGCTAGAAGAAATGGATGAAGGATTATCCATTTTACGCGTGAAAGGCAATGTGCCGATGGGTGGAATTTTTGATGTGCGACCTGCTGCAAGACGTGCCCAAATTGGAGGCATGCTGTCGGCGATGGAATTAATGGAAGTGTCTAGCACAATTCGAGCTAGCCGTATTCTTCGTAATTTTCTTGAAGATTTAGAGTCCGAGGAAGTCGTTGATATTCCTCATTTTATTGCCAAAAAAGAAATGATGCCTGTACTTACAGGATTACAGCATGAAATTAATAACTGTATTGACGATAACGGGGCGGTGATGGATTCTGCAAGCCAAACATTACGTTCCATTCGTCAGTCTTTGCGCGCTGAAGAGGCTAAAGTCCGTTCTAAACTAGAAAGTTTAACGCGAGGCAGCAATGCTTCAAAAATGCTGTCAGATGCTATTGTAACGATTCGTAATGACCGTTATGTTATTCCCGTTAAACAGGAATATCGTCATCATTATGGTGGTATTGTGCATGACCAATCGTCATCTGGCCAAACATTATTTATCGAACCAGATTCAGTTGTACAAGCGAATAATGAAATTCATCAACTGAAAATGAAAGAGCAAACGGAAATTGCGCGCATCTTGCTCGCTTTAAGTGCGATGGTTGAAGAAGTAGCACCTGATTTATTTAACTTAGTAAAAATATTAGGTGAAATTGATGTAATTTTAGCAAAAGGCAAATACGGTCAGGCGAATAAATGCACGATGCCGAAAATGAACAAGGACGGCTATATCCGACTTGTGCGAGCGCGTCACCCACTATTGCCAATTGAAACGGCTGTTGCGAATGACATTGAATTTGGCAAAGACATTACAGCCATTGTTATTACAGGACCAAACACAGGTGGTAAAACGGTCACATTAAAAACAGTTGGTCTATGTACGTTGATGGCACAGGCGGGCTTACCAGTGCCGGCATTAGATGGTTCAGAACTAGCCGTATTCGAGCAACTTTTTGCTGATATTGGTGATGAGCAATCGATTGAACAATCACTGTCAACTTTTTCATCCCATATGGTGAACATTGTCGACATTTTACAGCAATTCGATGACGAATCACTTGTGCTATTCGATGAATTAGGTGCAGGTACTGATCCGCAAGAAGGGGCAGCATTAGCAATTTCGATTTTAGATGAAGTGCATGGTCGCGGCGCACGTGTAATGGCAACGACGCATTACCCTGAATTAAAAGCATACGGCTATAATCGCCCTGGCGTTGCCAATGCAAGTGTCGAATTCGATATTGAAACATTGAGTCCGACATATCGTTTACTGATTGGGGTGCCAGGTCGCTCCAATGCCTTTGAAATTTCGAGTCGTCTTGGCTTACCAGAGTCGATTATCGATCGTGCGAAAAACTTTACAGGTACAGACCGACATGAGGTGGAGTCGATGATTGCTTCTCTAGAGGCAACGAGACGCCAATCCGAAGACGATGCCGAGCGCTCTCACGACTTATTATTAGAATCCGAGGCACTCCGCAAAGAACTACAGGACAAGCTTCAAGCATATGAAGAGCGCAAAGAAGCACTGGATAAAAAAGCGAAAGAAAAAGCGCGTAAAATTGTGGATGAAGCGAAAAGAGAAGCGGAATCCATTATTACAGAACTACGAGAAATGCGCAAAAACGCTGATCAAGTAGTGAAAGAGCATGAGCTTATTGAGGCGCGTAAACGATTGGAAGAGGCGACACCGCTTGAGCACAACAAAGTCTTGAAAAAAGCAGCGCAAGTGAAGGCGCGTGCACAAAACTTGGTTGTCGGCGATGAGGTAAAGGTGTTAAGCTATGGTCAACGGGGAACTTTGCTTGAAAAAGTATCGGATGTTGAATGGGTAGTACAAATGGGCATTTTAAAGATGAAAATTGCCGATACAGACCTTGAATATATTAAACCGGAAAAAGAGCCTGTACAACGTGTGGCTGGTGTGAAAAATCGAGATAGCCATGTAAAATTAGAATTAGATTTACGTGGGGAGCGCTATGAGGATGCGATTATTCGCACTGAAAAATATATAGATGATGCGCTACTTGCAAACTATGGGAGAGTGTCAATTATCCACGGTGTTGGAACAGGAGCATTGCGTCAAGGCATTCAAAGTTACCTGAAAAAGCATAAACGGGTGAAGTCCTTCCGTTTTGGAGAAGCAGGCGAAGGTGGATTTGGCGTCACTGTAGTGGAATTGAAATAAGCTGTAAAGGGGACGGAGAAAATGCTAAATTCTAGCTTTTGGCGATATCCAATTATCGAAACGGCAGGATATTTTAGTGTTGTTGTGTTATGTTTAGTCGTCTCGATGGCATTGTTCGAAGTCGTTACGAAATATAAAAACTGGGAAGAAATAAAAAAAGGTAATGTAGCTGTGGCGCTTGCTACGGGCGGCAAAATATTAGGGATTTGTAATATTTTCCGTTACTCAATCGCTCGCCATAGCACGTTAAGCGAGATGATTGGTTGGGGACTGTTTGGCTTTACGTTACTAATTGTGGCGTATTTCTTATTTGAGTTTATGACGCCGCGTTTTAACGTGGATCAAGAAATTGCCAATGACAATCGCTCAGTAGGCTTTATTTCCTTTACGATTTCAGTCGGTCTATCGTTCGTTATTGGGGCAAGTATTGCATAGGAGTGTTATGAGATGGAAAAATTAGCGAAAGTTCTAATCGTAGTCTGCATTGCATTTTTGGCAGTTGGTGTCTATTATATGTTGACCGTGTAATGTTATAATGCAAAAAAACTGTAGATCAACTTGAGATTTTCAAGTCTGATCTACAGTTTTTTTATTAATACGATAGAATAGCGCGAATCGCTGATAGAACTGTGCAAACCGCTGATAGAATGGCACGAATCGCCGATAGAACTGTGCAAACCGCTGATAGAATGGCGCAAATCGCTGATAAAGCACTGCCAATCGCTGATAGAATCGCTGGTGTAACCGTAACTAACATCGATAGCATCATGCGAATCGCTAATAAAACTACCATAATAGCCTGTAAGAGAAAAATTACATCGAAAGAAACTATTTTATTAATATAGAAATATAATGCCAATCAGTTGTATAAAAAGTGCCACAATGAATGAGTGTTCATAAGAAGCTTTAATATAATAACCTATATATGGTAGTACTATAATTGTTGTGAAATGCATAATAATTAATCGAAAATGCATTTATTTTCTATTTTGTGTTTGAAAGTGTATTTCTTTTTCATTATAATTAAATTAAGAATTTACAAAGTTTGGGACAAAGGGGAGAGGACGTATGACAGCAAAACCATGGCTAGCAAATTATCCTGAAGAAGTACCACCGTCTTTAACGTTTGAGGAAATTCCTGTGCAACAGTTTTTGACACGTGCCTATGAAAAAAAGCCATCGAAAGTGGCGATTCATTTTATGGGTAAGGATTTGACGTACACCGAGTTATATGAGTCTGCACTTAAGTTCGCGAACTACTTACAAGCACTAGGAGTGGAAAAGGGAGATCGTGTGGCGATCATGCTGCCAAACACGCCCCAAAGTGTAATCGCTTACTATGGCGCGATGTATGCCGGCGCAGTCGTCGTACAAACAAATCCACTTTATACTGAACGTGAACTGCAATATCAAATGGCGGACTCCGGTGCCAAGGTCATTTTAGTAATGGACATATTGTATCCACGCGTCATGAAAATTATGAAAGAAACCGCTCTTGAAAATGTCATTGTAACTGCCATCAAAGATTACTTACCATTCCCAAAAAACTTAGTTTATCCATTTATTCAAAAGAAACAATACGGCTTTAGCGTGAAAGTTGAGCATAGTGGACAAAATCACTTATTTACAGAAATTATGAAATCATCACCTGTAAAAATGATCGATGTGCCATTCGATTTTGAAGAAGACCTCGCATTGCTTCAATATACAGGTGGGACGACAGGCTACCCGAAAGGTGTTATGTTAACGCATAAAAACCTTATCGCTAATACGACAATGTGTGATGCCTGGATGTATAAATGTGTCCATGGTGAGGAAACCATTATGGGCGTGTTACCGTTTTTCCACGTCTATGGGATGACAACGGTGATGCTATTAACGGTTTTTACCCAAAATAGAATGGTCTTATTACCAAAGTTTGATGCAGAAACGGCTTTGAAAACGATCGATAAGCAAAAACCAACATTGTTCCCAGGTGCCCCAACATTATATATTGGTTTATTAAATCATCCGGATATCGCAAAATATGATTTATCGTCGATTAAGGCCTGTTTAAGTGGCTCTGCTTCATTGCCTGTCGAGCTGCAAGAGCAATTTGAAGCGGTCACAGGGGGAAAACTTGTTGAAGGCTATGGCTTAACTGAAACGTCACCAGTTACGCACGCAACACCTATTTGGGGGAAACGGGTCATTGGCTCAGTAGGATTACCGTGGCCGAATACGGATGCAGTCATTTTACGAACAGGTGATACGGAACAACTTGCTGTTGGTGAAATAGGTGAAATTGCTGTCAAAGGACCACAAATTATGAAAGGTTATTGGAATCGACCAGAAGATACAGCTGCAACTTTTGCTGATGGATGGTTTTTAACTGGTGACCTTGGCTACATGGATAAGGACGGATTTTTCTATGTTGTCGACAGGAAAAAAGATTTAATTATCGCTGGTGGCTTTAATATTTATCCTCGTGAAGTCGAAGAAGTTTTGTATGAACGTGAAGAAATTCAAGAATGTGTAGTAGCGGGTATCCCAGATCCATATCGCGGAGAAACAGTAAAAGCATATATTGTAGTAAAAGAAGGATATTCGATTACGGAAGACGAATTAAATAAATACTGTCGTCAGCATCTAGCTGCATTTAAAGTGCCACGCTATTATGAATTCCGAGATGAACTACCAAAAACGGCGGTTGGGAAAATTTTACGGCGTTCCTTAGTGGATGAAGAAAAAACAAAAATGGCGAATAAAGAAGCAAAATAACTACGTGTTAAAGTATTGACAAGCGTCAATGTAAAATATAATATGAAAATATGAATGAATAACCATTCATATTTTCATATTTTTTTGTTTGTGTGAAAACGTCTCTATTATGGAGAGCTAAGTAATGGAGCGTATGTATGTTTTTAGGTGGTGATATAAAATTGAAACGAGATAAGCCGAAATATAAGCAAATTATTGATGCAGCTGTCTTCGTTATTGCAGAAAATGGGTATCACCAAGCGCAAGTATCGAAGATCGCCAAACAAGCAGGGGTAGCTGACGGAACAATCTATTTATATTTTAAAAATAAAGAAGATATATTAATTTCTGTCTTTAATGAAAAAATGGCTGTTTTTGTAGAGTCATTACAAGATATAATAGAAAATGGAAGTACGTCAAAAGACAAACTTTCACGAATGATTGAAAATCATTTTAAAGTTCTAGCTACAGATCGATCCCTAGCAACTGTTACGCAATTAGAGCTTCGACAATCAAATAAAGATTTACGGCAAAAAATCAATGGTGTTTTAAGAGATTACTTACAATTGCTCGATCAGATTTTAATTGGCGGTATGGTTACAGGTGAGTTCAATCAAACGATGGATGTGCGCTTAGCACGTCAAATGGTCTTTGGCACTATTGATGAGACCATTACGTCGTGGGTGATGAATGATTATCGATATGATTTGATGGAACAAGTTCCAAAAGTTCAGGCATTAATCCTGAACGGCATTAAAGCATAAAAGGATGTGGGAAAGAAATGGAATTTCTAAGTTGGAAAGTAGAAGACGGCGTAGCAATGATTACGATTGCTCGTCCTCCAGCAAATGCACTATCTCGCGGAATTATTGCTGAAGTAGATGCTGTGCTTGATGCCGTTGAAAACGATGACACTGTACGTGTCCTTGTACTTCATGGTGAAGGCCGTTTCTTCTCAGCAGGTGCAGACATTAAAGAATTTACGGAAGTCCAATCTGGAGAGGAATTTACAAAGCTTGCAAGTAATGGCCAGCAAGTATTCGAACGTCTTGAGTCGTTTGCTAAGCCAGTTATTGCAGCCATTCATGGTGCTGCACTTGGTGGTGGGCTAGAACTAGCTATGAGCTGTCATATGCGCTTTGTAACCGAATCTGCAAAATTAGGATTACCTGAACTCCAACTAGGGCTGATTCCTGGATTTGGTGGCACACAACGTTTACCGCGTTATGTTGGGGTAGCAAAAGCAGCAGAAATGATGTTTACTAGCGAACCTATTTCAGGTACAGAAGCTGTGCAGTGGGGCTTAGCAAACCGTGCATTTCCAGATGAAGCATTACTTGATGAAACATTAAAGGTAGCGAAAAAAATTGCGAAGAAGAGCCCGATTGCCTTAAAAGAAGCAATCCAAGCATTGCAATATGCGAAGCCAGCTTCATTCTATGAAGGTGTTGCTGCAGAAGCGAAAGCCTTTGGTACAGTTTTTGTTTCAGAAGATGCAAAAGAAGGCATTCAAGCATTTATTGAAAAGCGCGAGCCTGTGTTTACTGGCAAATAGTTTTCCATCAGTATTGATAACGACATGAAGGGGAAATTGTCGATGCTGAAAATATATAATATTTACAAGTTTACTGGGAATTTAAAAAACGTTGCAGGGGGTATGAAATATGAACATTTTTGCATTAATTAAACGTACGTTTGATACGGAAGAAAAAATCGTTGTGTCAGGTGGTAAAATCCAAGAGGACGGCGCTGAATTCATTATTAATCCTTATGATGAATACGCGATTGAAGAAGCAATCCAAGTTCGTGACGCAGCTGGTGGTAAAGTAACGGTTGTGACGATCGGTGGCGAAGATGCTGAAAAGCAATTACGTACAGCGTTAGCAATGGGTGCCGACGAAGCGGTACTGATTAATACAGAAGATGATTTAGATGAATTAGATCAAAATGCTGCTGCTTACATTTTAGCGGAGTATTTAAAAGATAAAGATGCTGACTTAATTTTAACAGGAAATGTGGCGATTGACGGCGGTTCTGGTCAAGTTGGTCCACGTGTTGCAGATTTATTAGGCATTAACTATGTGACAACAATTACAAACCTTGAAATCGATGGCACATCTGCAAAAATCGTGCGCGATATCGAAGGGGATTCAGAAGTAATTGAAACGTCTTTACCATTATTAGTAACTGCTCAACAAGGTTTAAATGAGCCACGTTACCCATCATTACCAGGCATTATGAAAGCGAAGAAGAAACCGCTTGCAGAGCTTGAGTTAGATGATTTAGATATCGATGAAGATGATGTTGAAGTAAAAGTAGAAACTGTCGACATTTACTTGCCAGCTCAAAAAGCTGCAGGTCGTATTTTGGAAGGCGAGCTTGCTGAACAAGCAAAAGAGCTAGTCAACCTACTTCATTCAGAAGCGAAAGTTGTTTAAGTGTTAGCGCAAATCGAATCTTAAAGGGTAACGGAGGGAATATACTATGTCAAAAAAAGTATTAGTATTAGGTGAAGTTCGTGAAGGAAGCTTACGTAATGTATCTTTCGAGGCAATTGCAGCAGCAAAACAAATCGCTGATGGTGGCGAAGTAGTTGGTGTTCTTTTAGGCGATGCGGTTGCCGGATTAACAGGTCCATTATTTGAGCATGGTGCAGATCGTGTTGTAACTGTGGAGCATCCACATTTAAAACAATATACTTCAGATGGTTATGGACAAGCTTTACTAGCTGTGATTGAGCAAGAAAATCCAGAGGGTATCGTCTTCGGTCATACAGCAAACGGTAAAGATTTATCGCCAAAAATTGCAAGTAAATTACAAGCAGGTTTAGTATCTGACGTTACTGCAATTGAAGGTGCTGGTGATGATGTTGTATTCATCCGCCCAATCTATTCAGGTAAAGCTTTTGAAAAGGTAAAAGTGAAAGAGGGCATTATTTTAGCTTCAATCCGTCCAAACAATATTGCACCTTTAGAGAAAGCGACAGGTAAAACAGGAGATGTTTCTTCTCTTGCTGTTGAAATTACGAACCTACGTTCAATCATTAAAGAAGTTGTGCGTAAGTCTTCAGAAGGTGTCGATCTTTCAGAAGCAAAAGTAGTTGTAGCTGGTGGTCGTGGTGTGAAATCAGAAGAAGGTTTTGAACCATTAAAAGCATTAGCGGATTTACTTGGTGGCGCAGTGGGTGCATCTCGTGGTGCGTGTGACGCGGAGTATTGTGATTATTCTCTACAAATCGGTCAAACGGGTAAAGTAGTGACACCAGACCTATACATCGCAGCAGGTATTTCAGGAGCTATTCAACATTTAGCGGGTATGTCAAACTCGAAAGTAATCGTTGCGATCAATAAAGATCCAGAAGCAAATATCTTCAAAGTTGCGGACTACGGTATTGTAGGCGATTTATTTGAAGTAATACCATTGCTAATCGAAGAGTTTAAAGCGTTAAAAGTGAACGCATAAGCTAGGGTTTATCCCTAGCTTTTTACCTGTATAAAATGAGCGAACATGGGTCATGTGCTGCCAAACAAAAGATGGCCATTGACGTAGAACCTAAATTATACATTACAGGCAGATTGTTCGCTCAAGCTAATTTATCCATGCTATACTACAAGCGTAGTAAGTTTAAGGAGGATTTCAAATGGCAATTGTACATGCAACAGATGCAACGTTCCAAGATGATATTAAAGAAGGCTTAGTATTAGTCGACTTTTGGGCTGCTTGGTGTGGACCTTGTAAAATGATCGGTCCAGTTCTTGAAGAAATGGATGCTGCTGGTAGTGCAGCTAAAATCGTCAAAGTAGACGTAGATAACAACCAAGGTACTGCAGCGCAATACCAAATCATGTCTATTCCTTCACTGCTTTTATTCAAAAATGGTGAATTAGTAGACAAAACTGTTGGTTTCCAACCAAAAGAAGCATTAGAAGCTTTCATCGCAAAACATGCTTAATTTTTTTTGAGAAAGAGCTGAGCCATCTTTAGATGTGCTCGGCTTTTTTTCGTTATATAATAAAAGAGAAGAAAACGCTAGACACGCATCTTGCATGCACAATGTAAAAGCGTGAGGCGTTAATGGGATAATTAAAAATCCATCAAAAAGGGAGGCAGGTAGGCGATGAATGATTTAATAAAACGTAAGCTTGAAATTTTACCTGATCAGCCTGGCTGCTATTTGATGAAGGATCGACAAGGGACAATTATTTATGTAGGCAAAGCAAAGGTACTGAAAAATCGAGTGCGCTCGTATTTTACTGGATCGCACGAAGGAAAAACACAGCGCCTCGTTGGAGAAATTGAGGATTTCGAGTACATCGTGACCTCCTCTAATTTAGAAGCGCTTATTTTGGAGTTAAACCTTATTAAGCTACACGATCCTAAATACAATATCATGCTTACGGATGATAAAACGTATCCATATTTAAAAATTACGAATGAAAAACACCCAAGATTAATAACAACACGTAAAGTAAAAAAAGATAAGGCTAAATATTTCGGTCCTTATCCAAATGCTTATGCAGCAAGTGAGACGAAAAAGCTGTTGGACAGACTCTACCCATTGCGCAAATGTGTGCAATTACCTTCAAAAGTTTGCTTGTATCATCATATGGGACAATGTTTAGCACCTTGTGTGAAAAATATTGAAGCACAAGTTTATCACGATATGATTGAAGATATGACGAAGTTTTTAAATGGTGGCGTTGATGCTGTCAAAAAAGAGCTGGAACAGAAAATGATGGCTGCGGCAGAGCAGCTAGAATTTGAGCGTGCGAAGGAGTTTCGCGATCAAATTGCCCATATCGAAACAGTTATGCAAAAGCAAAAAATTGTGTCCAGTGATACAACGAACCGTGACGTCTTCGGTTATGCAGTAGAAAAAGGCTGGATGTGTGTGCAAGTGTTTTTCGTCCGTCAAGGGAAGTTGATTGAACGAGATGTCTCGATTTTCCCGATTTATCAGGATGTTGAGGAAGAATTTTTAACATTTATCGGACGTTTTTATGAAAAACTCGAGCATATAAAACCGAAGGAAATTTTTATTCCGCAGGCTATTGATGCAGCCATTTTAACGGAACTATTAGGTGTGAAAGTGCTGACACCAAAGCGCGGGCAGAAAAAAGAGCTTGTTGAGTTAGCTATGAAAAATGCCGAAATCGCTGTTGCAGCAAAATTCCAATTGATTGAACGACAGGAAGAGCGAACAATTGGTGCATGTGAAGCATTGGGCGAAGCTATGGGGATTTCAGTACCGCTTCGGATTGAAGCATTTGATAATAGTCATATGCACGGTACAGATGCAGTTTCAGCAATGGTTGTCTTTATAGATGGTAAACCAGCTAAAAAGGAATATCGTAAATATAAAACACGAACTGCTGCCAAACATGACGACTATGGAGCAATGCAAGAAGTTATTCGTCGCCGTTACACTCGAGTGTTAAAAGAAGGTTTGCCATTACCGGATTTAGTGTTAATTGATGGTGGTAAAGGACAAATGGAAGTGGCACGAGAAGTGCTAGAAGATGAACTTGGTCTAGTCATTCCTATTGCTGGCTTAGCGAAAGACGATAAGCACAATACGTCACAGCTATTATTTGGTGATCCGCCAGAAGTGATTGGATTAAAACGAACGAGTGACGGCTTTTATTTACTACAGCGCATTCAAGATGAAGTACACCGCTTTGCCATTACATTTTTGCGTCAACAGCATGAGAAAACTGCTATTCAATCGGTTCTTGATGGTATTGAAGGTGTTGGGCCAAAGCGCAAGCAACAATTATTAAAACATTTTGGCTCTGTCAAAAAAATTCGGGAGGCGAGCGAACTCGCACTGCAAGAAGCGGGGATGCCTGCCAACTTAGCAAACAGCATTTACAGTTATTTTCAGCAACAGTCATTGTCAAAGGATTAGACATATGCTAAGGTTGAAGGAGAACATAGAAATGAAAATCGAGTCATGTTCTACTATGCCTTGAAGGAACTACTTCCTAAAGGGAAAATTTAATATTCACTATTTTAAGTGATGATAGAGGTGCAAGATTCAATAGTAGCACATTGAAGGATGGACAAATCCAGTGATGATGTGTGAAAGGGGAGCTTGCCGAAGTGGAGTATCGTTGTTTCCGATACTTTGCTGGTTTTGCATTTAATAGATGTAAGACTGTCGAATCTTGACGTTTCGGAGAGCTATCACACATGCGCAAGCTTTTTTATTGTACATGTTGCAGGCAGCTTTCACGTTATGTGAGGGCTGCCTTTTTGCTGTTCTAGAAATGATAAAAGGAGAATGATGAAAATGGCGAGTATAGTATTGAAATTCGGCGGCCCAGCGATTGCCTCAACTGAGCGTATTCGAGAGGTCGCTAACATCGCGATTGCTAAAAAAGCGCTTGGTTATCATGTCATTGTGGTAACAGCAGCGATGGGGCGTACAGCAAAGGACTTAGCGAAAATGGTTCGTGATTTATCTGATGAAGCTTCAAAGCGTGAGATGGATGTACTGCTATCGACGAGCTCACAACTGTCTAGTGCACTTTTTGCCATCGCTTTACAGGAGGCAGGCCATGATGCAGTGTCATTAACGGGCTGGCAAGCGGGTGTGCAGACGGATGCCAAACACTATCATGCCCGTATCGACGATATCGATGTTCGTCGCCTGCAACAGCATTTGATGCAAGGTCAAATTGTAGTCGTTGCAGGAGAACAAGGAATGAATGCTGCACAAGATATTACAACACTTGGTAAGGGTGGAGCGGAAACAACAGCTGTCGCCATTGCAGCGGCATTAGAAGCCGAACGTGTAGAAATTTATACTAATGTGGATGGGGTTTATACAGCTGATCCTCGACATATTGAAAAAGCAAGAAAGCTAAACGAGATTTCATATGATGAAATGCTGGAACTATCTCATTTAGGTTCACATATTTTACATCCGCGTGCAGTGGAGCTCGCAAAGAAATTTCAAATCCCGGTCATTATTCGTTCAAGCGTAGAAGATACAAACGGCACTTTATTGAAGGAGGAAGTTGAAATGGAGAAAAATTTAATTGTACGTGGTGTTGCTTATGAGTCGGATGTCATTCGCCTGACAATCGGTTATGATACATACTCCACTGCATCGTTAGCAGATATGTTTGCCATACTGGCAGAGAATCGCATTAATGTCGATATTATCGTTCAAGCCATTATTGAAGGGGTGAAACCATCTGTATCGTTTACGATTTTAAAAGAGGAATTTGCTGATGCGTTACGTGTACTGGAAGATAGCAAATTGTCACTCGGTTTTAATTTTGCTGATTTTGAAATTGGTTTAGCGAAAGTCTCTATTATAGGTTCAGGCATGGCTTCAAATCCTGGCGTAGCCGCACGTATGTTTGACCGCTTACGCCATGAGGACATTGCAGTGAAAATGGTCAGCACTTCGGAAATTAAAGTGTCGGTTGTGGTGCCACAAGACGAAATGATACGTGCAGCAAATGCCTTACACGAGGAGTTTAATTTAGCACAAGAGATTTACGGATAGTAGCTATTAAATACGTTGATTTTCGTTGCGGGCGGACGTTTTCCGCTCAGCACATCGTAAGCCGCAACCGTCGCGATCGCGCCGCCTGTTGCGGCTTACGTTCTGTGCTGTTCCCTCAGGAGTTTGCCGCCCTCCACTGCACTCAACTAGTGTTAAGTACTTATATAAATGAATTGTTTGTGAATTGTGTGAGTGCCTGTCACCGAAAAAGTCACCGACGAAAAAAAGACAAAAGGCAGCATGCGTAACTTCATGCTGCCTTTTGTCGATACTTAAAAGGATTGCTTTTCTAATAAAAACGTTTCCTTTACTCGTTTATTCACTTGGTATTGTATGCATAATGCGCTCTTTAACATCCCATTTCACTGTAAACGTAATGAGCTGTTGCTTTTCGCGCTTCTCATCATAACATTCAGTCAAGTAACCTTTTGCTTGTTGGATTTGTTCAGCAATAAATCCTGCTTCTAATCTAAAACTACGATTTTGAATTTGCAATAGCGTAGGTTCATTCGTTAAGTGGAAAATGCGTCCATCTTTAGACTCCTTTGTTAATTCAAGAGTACCCCAGCTCGCATCCGCGAAAAATGCGATCAGTTCCTCTTGCGTTTTACAAGGAAACTTCCGTGCAAGTTCTTTTCCAGCCCAATAAAGTACGTCATTTTCATGTTTACCGAGAATAGAAGATAGGATGTGATCACGGATTAACTCATAACCAAATGATGAGATTGTATTAGATGGATTATTTAACATTGAAATCCTTCTTTCTTAGAATTTTCTTATAATTCCACGCCAAAATGTAAAGATAGAGTTTTCGAGAAAAAACGACACGTTATGTACTAGATTACTTCTATAATAAGGGCTAGTAAAAACTCTATGTTACCTTGACGCTCGTAGCTCTTGAGAGTACAATAAACATGTCATAATATTGTACCATGATGAAATACACAGTCAATGGAGTATCATTTACAAAATGGTGACGACTTTTGGTGTGCTATTTTAAGTACTAAGGGGGGTAACAGTCTTGTCGAAAGATCGAGAGTTTTTATGGCGTCGCTTACATTCTCTACTTGGTATCATTCCAGTAGGTCTGTTTTTAACGATGCACCTATTCATTAACTTTACAGCAACAGGCGGAGCAGAAAGTTACAACAATGCTTCCTCAGCAATGGAAAATATTCCATTTCTTATCCTAGTCGAGTGGATTGTCATCTACATTCCATTAATGTTCCACGCATTTTATGGTGTGTATATTGCATTCACTGCAACACCAAATACAGGGCGTTTTAGCACATACCGTAACTGGATGTTCTCATTACAACGCTTCACAGGTGTATTTTTAGTAATCTTCATTGCATGGCATATTTTCCAAACTCGTATTCAAAAAGCGCTTGGTACACACGTTGATTACGACATGATGGCAAATATCGTTGCTAATCCATTTATGCTTGGATTCTACATTGTTGGTATTATATCAGCAACGTTCCACTTATCAAATGGTTTATGGTCATTCTTAGTAAGCTGGGGTATTACACAATCACCACAGTCTCAAAAGATTGCTACTTATGTAACAAACATTCTTTTCGTAATTTTAAGTGTAGTTGGTGTGGCTGCTATTTTAGCTTTCGTTTAATTTAATATAATAGAAGCTACTATAAGAGTGCATGCAATCATTGCAATTTTCTAAGAGGAGTGAGAAATAATCATGGCGAAAAGCAAAATAATTGTTGTCGGCGGCGGTTTAGCTGGTCTGATGGCAACGATTAAAGCAGCTGAAGTTGGTACTGAAGTTGATTTATTCTCATTAGTTCCTGTAAAACGCTCACACTCTGTATGTGCGCAAGGCGGAATTAATGGTGCCGTAAATACAAAAGGTGAAGGGGATTCTCCTTGGATTCACTTTGATGATACAGTATATGGTGGGGATTTCTTAGCAAACCAACCACCAGTTAAAGGTATGTGTGATGCAGCCCCTGGTATTATTCACTTAATGGACCGTATGGGTGTAATGTTCAACCGTACACCAGAAGGTTTACTTGATTTCCGTCGTTTCGGTGGTACGTTAATGCACCGTACAGCGTTCTCAGGTGCAACAACTGGTCAACAATTACTATACGCATTGGACGAGCAAGTTCGTTCTCACGAAGTAGCTGGTTTAGTCAACAAATATGAGCACTGGGAATTCCTTGGTGTAGTTATCGATGATGACGGCGTTTGCCGCGGTATCGTAGCACAAAATATGCGTACAGAAGAAATTCAATCATTCCGTGCAGACGCTGTTATTATGGCGACTGGTGGTCCTGGTATTATCTTCGGTAAAACAACAAACTCTGTTATCAACACAGGTTCTGCTGCTTCTATCGTATACCAACAAGGTGCTTCATACGCGAATGGTGAGTTCATTCAAATTCACCCAACAGCGATTCCTGGAGACGATAAAAACCGTCTAATGTCAGAATCTGCTCGTGGTGAAGGTGGACGTATTTGGACTTATAAAGACGGTAAACCTTGGTACTTCTTAGAAGAAAAATACCCTGCATACGGTAACTTAGTACCACGTGATATTGCTACACGTGAAATTTTCGACGTTTGTGTAAACCAAAAACTTGGTATCAACGGCGAAAACATGGTATATCTAGATCTTTCTCATAAAGATCCACACGAATTAGATGTAAAACTTGGTGGTATCATTGAAATCTACGAAAAATTCGTAGGTGATGACCCACGTAAATTACCAATGAAAATTTTCCCTGCCGTTCACTATTCAATGGGTGGATTATGGGTTGACTACAACCAAATGACTGAAATTCCTGGTCTATTCGCAGCGGGTGAATGTGATTACTCTCAACATGGTGCTAACCGTCTTGGTGCAAACTCATTATTATCTGCTATTTACGGCGGTATGGTTGCTGGTCCAAATGCAGTAGATTACGTTAAACATTTGAAAAAGCATGCTGAAGATGTATCTCAAGAAATTTACGATGCGCGTGTGAACGAAGAGCAAGCGAAATGGGATGCTATCATGAAAATGGACGGTACAGAAAACGCTTACTTACTTCACAAAGAACTTGGTGAGTTAATGACAGCTACAATGACAGTTGTACGCTTTAACGACCAACTTGAAGAAACGTATAAAAAACTTGGCGAATTCCAAAAACGTTGGGAAAACATCAACATCAACGATACACAAAAATGGAGTAACCAAGGTGCTCACTTTACACGTCAGTTGAAAAACATGCTTTACTTAGCGAAAGTAATGACAAAAGGTGCTTTACTTCGTAATGAATCTCGTGGTGCGCACTATAAACCAGACTTCCCACAACGTGATGATGAGAACTTCTTAAAAACAACAATGGCGAAATTCGACCCAGCTACGGGCGAGCCAATCATCACTTATCAAGAAGTAGACGTATCATTAATCCCACCACGTAAACGTGACTACTCTGCGAAAGGAGACTAAGGATTATGGATATCGCAGCTAATACTGGAAGAATGGTAAAAGTTGAAATTTTACGTCAAGATACACAAGGTGGCCAAGGCTACTGGCAGAAATTCGAAGTTCCTTACCGTCATGGTATGAACGTTATTTCTGTATTAATGGAGATTCAAAAAAACCCAGTGACAGCATCTGGTGAAAAAACAACACCAGTTTCTTGGGACATGAACTGTCTTGAAGAAGTTTGTGGGGCATGTTCAATGGTTATCAATGGTCGTCCTCGTCAATCATGTTCAACACTGATTGATCAATTGACTGAACCAGTTCGCCTTGAGCCAATGAAAACGTTCCCGGTTGTACGTGACTTACAAGTTGACCGCGATCGTATGTTTAATGCACTGAAAAAAGTGAAAGCATGGGTACCAATCGATGGTACTTATGATTTAGGTGAAGGTCCACGTATGCCAGAAGGTAAACGTCAATGGGCTTACGAATTATCTAAATGTATGACTTGTGGGGTTTGTATGGAAGCGTGTCCAAACGTGTCTGAAAAAGCTTCATTCATTGGACCAGCACCATTATCACAAGTACGTCTATTTAATACACACCCAACAGGTGCTATGATTAAAGACGAGCGTTTAAATGCAATTATGGGTGACGGCGGTCTTGCTAACTGCGGTAACTCTCAAAACTGTGTAGCTGCTTGTCCTAAAGGTATTCCTTTAACAACATCTATCGCATCTTTAAACCGTGCAACAACAGTGCAAATGTTCCGTAACTTCTTCGGTTCTGACCACTACGTTGACTAATTGTACATGGAACTCCCATACACAATCGTGTATGGGAGTTTTTTTGTAGACTGTTAGCTAGAACAGTAGCTGAATCGGGAATAAAATACGAAAATATCTGATTTTTCTATCATAATATAGCATCTTCCTTTATAATGAATTTGTATTCATTTTTATGTTGTTTAAATAGGAAAACTACTAATCACAGGGGTACAATTTTAAGGGGGATGGCTATATGAAAGCAAGTTATATTGAAGATTTTAATACATGGGTGGATGAATTTTCATTTTTTACTGAAGTACGCGTTCGCTTTTCGGAAACGGATATGTATGGTCATATGAATAATACAGTTAGTTTTACATACTTTGAACAGGCTAGAATTGATTATTTTAGACATCTCGGTCTATTAATGCCGTCTACACAAGATGACAAGGTAATGGGCATTCCAATCGTAGCCGATTTACAATGTGATTATCGAAAGCAAGTATACTTCGACGATGTATTGCGCGTCTATACAAAGATCGCTAACGTAGGAAATTCTTCAATGGATATTCATTACTTAGCAAAAAATCAAAACGATGACGTATGCTTTACAGGACGTGGAACGATTGTACAAATGGACCCTCGAACAGGGAAGAGCGTACCACTCTCAGCTGAAGAAAAAGCTCGCTTAGCTGCTTTGGCATGATTTAAGGCGAAGAACCACTGGCTTGGCCACTATTCAAATGTGGTGAAAGTTGGTTTATTTGCATTTTTAATTAGGTTTAATGAATTCATTTTTCTTCATTTATTGCCCTTTTATAGAAGAACATTTGATTTTTTTGTGGAAACTACGTGTATTCATGAAAATAGCCGTCACCGCTCATCACTCCTTAACATAAGTTACAATACGTGCGGGGGAGGAGGGTGTGACTGAAAATGAATGGCTCTCATCATCGTTCTCTTTTAACAAACCGAGAACGTGAAATATTTGCGCTTTTATTAGCTGAAAAAACAACGAGGGATATTGCAGAGCAGCTTGGTATTAGTGAAAAAACAGTGCGAAATCACATTTCCAATACAATTCAAAAGCTAGGTGTAACAAATCGATCTCAGGCGTTAATTGAGCTGTTACGCTTAGAAGAATTCAAATTAGACTAATGGACACTTGCTATTTCGTGAAAAAAACGACAAAATAGAACTATTCAACGTATTTTTAGGAGTGGAATAGTTATATGTCGGATGAAGTAACAAAGCACTCACCTGAAACCGTTGCAACGGTTGAAAAGGAACTACGCTATATAGCGGCCATTGTGAAACAAAAAGGAAGGGAAATTGTTTCACAGTATGCGATTACGCCGCCACAATTTGTTGCATTACAGTGGTTAGAAGAGCTTGGAGATATTACAATTGGCGATTTATCAAACCGTTTATACTTAGCTTTTAGTACGACAACAGATTTAGTGGACCGAATGGAGAAAAATGAATTAGTCAAGCGCATGCGAGATGAAAATGATCGCCGTGTCGTTGTCGTTCATCTTCTCGAAAAAGGCGAACGTATTATTCAAGAAGTTATTGAAAAAAGACAGCAATATTTGCAGGAAATGCTTGTAGAATTTAACGAACAAGAAGTCGCGCAATTATCAAGCTATTTACAAAAACTACATGTACACATGAAACAGGATTGAGGCGGAAAGTATGAATGCCCCGATAGGCGTTATTGATTCAGGAGTAGGCGGTTTAACCGTAGCAAAGGAAATAATAAAACGATTACCAAATGAAACGATCTATTACATTGGTGATACAGCAAGATGTCCCTATGGTCCACGAACTCGTCAGGAAGTACGGAATTTTACTTGGCAAATGGCAAAAGCGCTCGAGAAAATGAATATCAAGATGCTAGTCATTGCTTGTAATACAGCGACTGCAGTTGCACTCGAAAGTTTACAACGTAATATGCCTTTTCCGGTACTAGGCGTTATTAATGCTGGCGCACGTGCAGCTGTAAAGAAAACGAAGCGACATGAAGTCGTTGTGCTTGCAACAGAAGGAACAATTAAAAGTGGGGCGTATGAAGAAGCCTTATTGTCTTTGAATACGTCTACCCACATTATTCCATTGGCTTGTCCAACATTCGTACCACTAGTAGAAAGTGGCGAATATAAGGGCGAATTCGCCAACAATTTAATTGCTGATGGCTTAAAACCGTTAAAAAACGAACAATTTGATACGGTCATTTTAGGATGTACGCATTATCCGATTTTGCAAAAACAAATTGAAGCTGTTGTCGGAGAAGATGTTTTCGTGCTATCTTCTGCGGAAGAAACAGCAAAGGATGTTGAGGAAATGCTTGCGTATAATGGCACTTTAGCAGATACAAATGCTAAGCCCGCACATAAATTTTATGCAACGGGTTCTGTGCCAATTTTCCGTTCGATTGCAGAAAATTGGCTGGAACAAGGTACACTTGACATAAACCGTATTACTTTAAAATAAAAATCAGCTTAGCTTACGAGCTAGGCTGATTTTTTATTTTTTCATTCTGTTTTACATAAATAAATAGATCGTCACGAACATCGCTGCACTACCGGCCATGACAAAGACATGCCAAATTGCATGGTTGTATTGTATTTTTTTGTTTTTGTAAAAATAAGTGCCTGCCGTATAAAAAATACCGCCAAGTAACAGAATCATAAAGCCATTAAATGAGATGTAGGCAACTAATGGCTTATAGGCAAAGATAATGAGCCATCCCATGCCAATATAGACGAGCAGTGAGATTTTTTTAAAACGATAGACAAAAAATTGTTTTAAAATAATGCCGATAAAGGCAAGTACCCATTCGATAATAAAAATGCTTAAGCCAAGTTTTCCCCCAACTGCAATTAACGCAATCGGTGTATAAGTTCCTGCTATTAATAAGAAAATGGAGCTATGATCTAATTTTTTTAAAAGCACCTTATGTGTTGGCAATGCATGATATAAAGTCGATGCTATGTATAAACAAAACATCGAAATACCAAAAATAATGTAACTAATCAGCTCGGTGCTTGTACCAGTTGTTAAAGCTTTATGCACTAATAAAAGGGTAGCAGGAACAGTTAAAAATGCACCGATTCCATGTGTTAGGGCATTCCAAAATTCTTCCTTCATGGTATAACTAGTTGGCTCAATTGTTGATTGAGACATGACCATCACCTCTTTCTTTATTATATTACTATAACATGATGGGATTTTTCATTGTAGAGGAAAATGTAATACAAATTATATGATAAATATCATATAGTGCACTTAGTAAATCGTCGCACCAATATAAAATATGATAAAATAAGGGCGCGAAAGATTTTAGGAGGCACGAATAATGATGACAAGATTTGATGGTAGAGATGCAAATACATTGCGTCCAGTAAAAATGGATAGCGAGTATTTACTGCATCCAGAAGGCTCAGTATTGATCCAAGTTGGCAATACAAAAGTAATTTGTACAGCTACAGTTGAAGATAAAGTGCCTGGTTTTTTACGCGGGCAAGGTAAAGGGTGGATTACAGCGGAGTATTCGATGCTGCCTCGTGCCACAGCCCAACGTACACCACGTGAATCGTCACGCGGAAAAGTCAATGGACGTACAATGGAAATTCAACGACTTATCGGGCGTGCATTGCGTGCTATCGTTGATTTAGAGGCGCTAGGTGAGCGTACTGTATGGATTGACTGTGATGTCATTCAAGCGGACGGCGGCACACGTACAGCATCCATTACAGGAGCATTTGTTGCCATGACACAAGCAATTGCCAAGCTTGCTGAAGAAAAACAATTAGAAAAATTCCCTGTAACCGATTTTTTAGCGGCTACAAGTGTTGGTATTGTTGAAGAGCAAGGTGCAGTTTTAGACTTAAATTATGTAGAAGATGTCGATGCAGCGGTTGATATGAATATCGTGATGACCGGTGCAGGTCGCTTTGTAGAATTGCAAGGCACAGGAGAAGAAGCAACCTTCTCACGTGAGGAATTAAATGACTTGCTTGCATTAGGTGAAAAGGGCATTCGAGAGTTGATTGAGCTACAAAAACAAGCACTTGGAGAAATCGCTCTTAAAGTAGGAGGAAACGTTTAAGATGAAACAAGTTGTAATTGCGACAAAAAATAAAGGCAAAGCGAAAGACTTTGAAGCATTATTTGGGCCACTAGGCTATGAAGTGGTAACGATGTTTGATGTTGCACCAAATATGGAAATAGAAGAAACGGGCACAACTTTTGAAGAAAATGCTGTGTTAAAGGCTGAAGCTTTAGCAAAAGAGCTAGGTACGATTGTGATTGCAGATGATAGCGGTTTAGCTGTAGATGCGCTAAATGGTGAGCCTGGTGTCTATTCAGCACGTTATGCAGGTGATCACGATGACGAGGCCAATATGGTAAAACTACTGCATAATTTACAAGACGTAGAAGATGCTAAACGTACAGCACGTTTTTGCTGCTGCATTGCTATTGCAGGTCCAGATTTTGACACAACAACAGTATTTGGCACTTGTGAAGGTGTCATTGCACGTGAGAAACGCGGTTCAAATGGCTTTGGCTACGACCCAGTCTTTTTCGTACCAAGCTTAAATCGTATGATGGCGGAGTTAACACCAGAAGAAAAAGGTGCTATTTCGCACCGTGGAAATGCCATTCGCAAGCTAAAGGAACAATTGCCAAATCTTATTAAGTAAGAGGTGATATCCATGCAACTATTAGTGATGAGTGATACACATGGAGATAGTCATGTGATCGAAAAAGTGCGTCGCTTTTATCCAACTGTCGAAACGATGATTCATTGTGGCGATAGTGAATTGCCCTTTTCACATGCTGCCCTTGATGGCATGAAAAAAGTGCGAGGAAACTGCGATATCGATAAAGCATTTCCAGATGAAGTGATCGTCCAAGTGGGAGATGCAGTCGTTTTTGCCACACATGGTCATTTATTTAATGTCAAATCTTCCATTTTATCATTGTCATATCGGGCAAAAGAAGTCGATGCACAAATTGCCTGCTTCGGTCATTCACATGTGCTAGGAGCCGAAATGATTGATGATGTTTTATTTATCAATCCAGGAAGCTTATTAAAGCCACGAGGGCGCAATGAAAAAAGCTTTGCGCTTGTCGATATACAAGATGATTATTTTCAGGTAGATTTTTTCACGGATGACAATGCATGCATTTCGACACATACGTTTAGACGGAAGTAAGGTATAAAAGTTAGAAAAACGCTTAACATTCTGCAACAAGAAAGTTTAAGCGTTTTTCTATTGATGTGAAAGAATGAATTGGGGATATTGTCCATGAATGCATTGCATTATAGAAGAAAAACTAATAAAAAGAATAGGGGGATAACATGACAAAGGACAACAACATGGGGTGGAATTTTGATAATAGCTATGCACGTCTACCAAGTATATTCTATAGCCATCAACAATTAAATCCTGTGCAATCGCCACAACTGGTCGTTTTCAATGAAGCTGTCGCCAACTCCCTTGGCTTAAATAGTGCTGCACTACAACGTCAAGAAGGTGTTGATATGCTTGGGGGCAATGACATACCTAGTGGCGCATTGCCGCTTGCACAGGCTTACGCAGGACATCAATTTGGGCATTTTAATATGTTAGGAGACGGTCGAGCACTGCTGCTAGGCGAACAAATCACACCTTCAGGACGACGCTATGATATTGGCCTTAAAGGCTCAGGGCGCACACCCTTTTCGCGAGGCGGAGACGGTCGGGCGGCACTCGGTCCCATGCTTCGGGAATATATAATAAGCGAAGCGATGCATGCACTCGGCATTCCGACTTCTCGAAGTTTAGCTGTCGTAACAACGGGAGAAACAATTCAACGTGAAACCGAGCTGCCCGGTGCGATTTTAACGCGTGTGGCAAGCAGTCATTTGCGTGTCGGAACATTTCAATTTGCTGCACAATGGGCTAGCAAAGAAGAGCTTCAAATACTAGCTGATTACGCTATCGAACGCCATTATCCAAAGATAGACATGACACAAGGGAATCGCTATTTACAGTTGCTTCAGGCAGTGCTGGAGAGACAAGCTAAACTAATTGCAAAGTGGCAGTTAGTTGGCTTTATACACGGTGTTATGAATACGGATAATATGACGATCAGTGGTGAAACCATTGATTATGGCCCTTGTGCTTTTATGGATACGTACAACCCTGCAACTGTCTTTAGCTCCATCGATCGCCAAGGCCGCTATGCTTACGGCAATCAACCACCTATTGGCGGATGGAATATTGCGCGATTTGCGGAATCACTGCTACCACTAATTCATGACAACGAAGAAGAGGCAGTAACGCTTGCTCAAGCTGTTATCGAGCAATATCCTCGATTGTACAACGCCAACTGGCTAACAGGCATGCGAGCAAAATTGGGCATCTTTAACGAAGAACAGCAAGATGGAAAATTGATAGACGAACTACTCACGCTGATGGAACAGTATGAGGCAGACTATACGAATACATTCCGTGCTTTCACTTTAAATAACTGCCAAGGAACGCCACTATTTGACAGTACAGCATTTAAACAATGGTATGAACAGTGGCAAGCAAGACGGCAAAGACAAGAGGAAAGTGAAGCGGCCTCACAACAATTAATGCACGATAATAATCCGGCTATTATTCCTCGCAACCATAGAGTAGAAGAAGCGTTAGAAGCCGCAGTTACACAAGGTGATTATCAAGTAATGGATAAGCTTTTACAAGCATTATCCCAACCATATGCTTATACTGCTGAGCAAGAAGAATATACAAAGCTCCCTGCCCCAACAGACTGTCCGTACCAAACATTTTGTGGCACATAAACGACTAAAAGCTTACGATGCCGAGCAAATCCAAAAGTGTTAGATTGACGGCAATCAATCTAACATTTTTTCTTTTGTAGTGGAGTAAAGGGAGAACGGTAACAGCACAAAACTTTTATGCATACGTTATGTATGAATAACAGAAAAGGGGACTGTGCAACGTGCATCCATATTCTAAAGGTTGGTTTGTCAAGGAACTTCGCGCAAAGGGGATTTTAGTGCATCCTCAATTAAAGACCCATCTTGGAAAGTTTAAAGAATCAGAATTACGAAATTTGTATTACCGTTATGTGGAGACACAACAAACAGATACAGAGCAATCCTAGCTTTTGACAATACGAAAAACCAGATTGATGGACAACAAGCATTGTCAATGAATCTGGTTTTTTATTGGATTAGAGGTAGCGCAACTATTCTTCTTCATAAATCATTTTTTTCGTCATACCACCATCGACAGTAAGATTAATACCTGTAACAAATCGATTAGCTGGATTTGTTAAATACAAACATGCTTGCGCAATATCCTCTGGCACACCAACACGTCCTGATACATGTTGGGCATGATCAATCGTCCGTAACTGTTCATAATCCCCCGTTTCAATCCATCCAGGAGAAATACAGTTAACCGTAATTTGATCTGGCCCAAAAGAACGTGCTAAAGCATGTGTTAACGCCACGATACCGCCCTTTGAAGCCGAATATGCTTCAGTATGGGGCTCAGACATAAACGCCCGTGTAGAGGCTAGAGAAACAATGGAACCACCATTTTCATTTGTCCGCATTATTTTTGCCGCTTCTCGTGAACAAAATAAAACACTCGTTAAATTAGTATGCAAAATATCTTGCCACTGTTCCAACGTCATGTCATAAGGTGATACGTGTTGAAACTTACCTGCATTATTCACTAAAATCGTAATCGTACCAAAATGTTGAACTGTTTGCTGCATTAAAGCTACAATATCTTGTTGTTTCGTAACATCCGTTTCAACAAATAACACCGCATAACCTTGCCCATGCAATTCATGCGCTAATTGTTTCCCAAGCGTTACATTGACATCAGCTATGACAACCTTCGCACCACGCTGTGCATAGGCCTGTACAATGCCTTTACCAATACCTTGTGCACCACCTGTCACCACTACTACCGATTGTTCAAACATGCAATTCCTCCATTTTTCGTTTTCATTATTTTAGCAAAAAAAGTGGATGGTCATGTATGAAAAGGGCATAAAGAAAGTTATAGATTCATATAATAAATGGTTATATAATAGGAGCAAGGCAAACCTTGCCTTCACAGTAAAATTAATGTTGACATTATGTTATAAACGACATATAATAAATATTGTCTTTCCTAAGAGAAAAGTTATTTAGGAAAACACATCATGTCTCAGTAGCTCAGCAGGATAGAGCAACGGCCTTCTAAGCCGTCGGTCGGGGGTTCGAATCCCTCCTGGGACGTCAATTGCAAATCGTAGGTTGATTTTTAACCAAAAAGAAAAACGCTTAAAACCTTGGGAATACTGGGTTTTGGGCGTTTTTCTTTTCTTTTAAAGATTTTAAAAATCGCATAGAAAAACATATAAAATATAAATTAGGTAAACAAAATGTAAACAAGGTGAACAAAAAATTAGGATGAATAAATGTTAATTGCAATTTCTTCATCGCGTTTTTCCATTTCTTTTAATACGTGTGAATAGTGGTCAAGTGTTGTTTGAATATCTGAATGGCCCAAGCGTTTCGAAACGGAATGAATATTCGCACCTTTGTAGATTAGAACACTAGCATGAGTATGTCGTAAACCATGAATGGAAATGTGCCCGATCTCCAACGCATCAAGTAATTTTCGTAGTATTTTATTCGCACCTTCATTTGTTACTGTTTTTATGGTGGATTGTCTATAAAAAACCAAGCTGTTTTCATTTTCAGGTAAAGCTAAAATGAGTTTCTTAAATTCATTCATAACCTTCCTATCGATAGATATTATTCTTTCAGATTGCTCGTTCTTTAATGGACCGAATCCTGTTCCTCTTTTGTAATCCCATGCTCTATAGACTTTTATTTCATTCTTTTTAAAGTCAAAACAATCTACAGTTAACCCCGTTAATTCACCAAAACGAAGCCCTGATACAAGTCCTAATAAAATGAGATGATAAGTACTTGTAGAAGTAGATAAACGATTAAATAATTCTTTATACAATTTGACACTATCATGATAATTCAAGTGTTTCTCTTCGCTTTTTTTAGCGTTATGTGTTGCGTTTAATTCCACTTTTCGCGTGAAATCGATAGCTATATAACCTTCATCTATGGCATCTCTTACACATGCTCGTATATGCGTATTAAGCTTTCTAACAGTCTCCCTGGACTTTCCTTTACCATAGTCATTTAAAAACAATTGGTAATCGGCTCTAGTGATTTTTTGAATCGGTTTATCTTTAAAATATTCTTTTACACGATCACATGAATTGGAATAACGATTATAAGTATTGATGTGTTTATTGGATTTATATAATTCAATCCATTCTTTGAAGTAGTCTGCAAATGATTTTTCTTTAACAATTACTTGATTCCCTTTTTTTAGTAACAATTCTTTTTCAGCTGCTGCTATTTGTGCTTCTTTTTTTGTAGCAAAACCACCTTTAGAAATCGGTTTTCTTTTGCCATCCACATAGTGATTAATCATATATTGCCACTTACTACCGCGCTTTGTGAAACTCGCCATATGTATTTCTCCTTTCTAAGAATAAGAAAAGAGCTAGACGGATGTGTCTGCTCTCATGTGTAATTGATTTGCGCAAATTAATTAAAGTGTTACTTTAAAACTAATTGCTTTTCCTATAATACGAGCAGGATTTTGTTCATCAATTATATAAGGTTCATATTTGGGGTTATCCGACATTAAAAAAACGGTGTCTCCTTGTTTCTTTATCCTTTTAAGTGTCGCTTCTAAGTCTCCGTTGACAAGAACAGCTGCTATTTCTCCATACGCAACTTCATTTTGTTCTCGTATAAGAACAATCGCTCCATTTGGTATAGTGGGTTCCATGCTATCGCCTTTAGCTTTTAACGCAAATATTTCTCCATTTGGTAGCGTATCAGCAGGTTCGTAAATAAACTCCTCGATATTTTGAGAAGCTAGAATTGGTTCACCACAAGCAATCTCACCGATAACTGGAATTCTAACTAAACCTGAATTAATAGGGGTTATGTTTGGTGGCAAGTTATTTAAATTTGTATTGGTAACATCTCTAATATATAAAGGTGCATCTTTATCAAAAAATACAGAAGGGTTAATATTATGGACTTCCATCATTTTTGTTATTACTGATTTAGGTAACTCTCTTCGTCCCTGTACATAGTTATTAAATGCTGCTTTTTTTAGTCCTAATGTTTCTCCAAACTTTTCTTGCTCCAAACCACTTTTAGCTACGATATCTTTTAAAACTCTAGATATATCAACCAATTAGATCACCTCCTTATATCATATAATATACTTCATGGTACACGTTTTGTAAATTTAATTAATATTTAATATTGACAGTATACAAATTGTATACTAATATTTGTGATAAGGAGGTGAGGAGATGAAAAAAGATATTACTTTTCCAAAGTTACGTGGTGTTCTTGCTTCTAATGGTATAACTATAAAGGAATTAGCTCGGCTTATGGGGGAAAAAGGTATTATTTTAACTGCAGCTGCATTGGGGAATAAAATTAATGGAATTAGAGAATTTAAGAAAGATGAGATGCAGATTATAGCGGAGATTTTAGAAGAAAGCCCTGTAGTTCTTTTTTTTGAAAACGAGTACACAAAATGTGTACTGAATAATGATAAGCGACTCCTTCACAATTCAATTAACAATTAACAAACACACATTGTTTCACTGTTATTCCGATCCAATGTCGCTATAGATTTTAATGAAGGATAGAGAGAACATAGTTGTACTGGTAAGTAGCATGCAGTTATAAAGAGGGTAATGTTAACGAGTAATTTTTAAGCATTCTGAAACAATAGAACGCATAATTAAAAATTTTCCAAAAGCTAAAGGTAATTTATACGTTCTAATTGATGGTGTGACCTTTAAGTTAAAGACCTAATTGTTTTTTGATTAGTTCATTCAAGATGTTAGATGCAATAGTGGACATTAAAGAAATAGATACACTAGAGAATTTAGAAACCACAGATTTAGTTTCTTTCCAAACTTTATTATCTCGGATGGTGTCGAGGAATAAATGACCATCCCAAGTTAATGAGGAGAGTGTTAATTCCATAAGTTCATCTCCAGCATATAGAGGCTCACCTAATAAATACTTAGCTTCTATTAACTTTAAAATGCTGTAGATTACAGTGTCCTCATCATACTTCTCTATGCAGTCTAATTGTTTTATTTGGAAAAAATATAGATCTTCATTTAATGTCAGATTTTCTTCTAATTCAAGTAAAACAGCTCTTACACAATCTTGATTTAGTTTCATTATGGATCACCTGCCTTTCTATCAATAGTTTAACAGATGGGTAATCGAGAGGAGTGATTTGGAACAATAAAAGCAGCCAAGTCATTTCATATATGTAATGCCAATACGTTTTAAAGGAGGTAAAGCTATGTTAGAAGATTTAGGTGCACTTATTAGATTAGAGTTTTGCTTTTCCATCTAGATGATTCATGGTTAGGTGGTGAGAGAAAATGAAAATCACGATATAGCGAAGGAGATATTCATAGGTGTAAAAACTAATCACTATATCGTTGCTACAAAAAAATTTGATTGCACTGTTGCAGTAGAAAAAACTTTCAAAATTATTTTTTCTTAGTTTGAGCAAGAGCTGAACCAGCAACAGATTTTGAAGTTTTGCTGTAACGACCATCTTTTAAAATCTTACTCGCTTTACTAGCAACACTTTTAGATGTCTGTTTCTTGTTTGCCAATAGAAAAACCTCCCTTCTTTAAATAAGAACACACGTGCTTACTTTTAAAATATAGCACATTATATTGTACTAATCAACTGGAGGAGGCACAATATATTGAATTTTAGATTAAAAGAAATTAGAGAATATAAAGGATTGTCGCGTTATAGACTTGCAAAGTTAGCAGGTGTAAATGACTCAACTTTACAAATGATTGAAAACAATGAGAATCCAAATCCAACATTTAAGGTTATGTGTAAAATAGCAGATGCATTGGAAGTAAGTTTAGATGAATTAAGAGGTCAATAATTCTCTTAAAAGACGAGACGTTACTAAAGTATTAGATATAGGGGAGTAGCTGCAGAAGCGTTGGGATTTATAAAATTGATAGGAGTGAAGAAGGTGAATATTCAGGAAGCAACAAGGATTGCTTTGAATGAAGGGTTGTTTATAACAAGAGAAATAGAAGGTTTTGAACATTTTAGAATTCAACCGACTAATACTGATGATTGTTTTATAGTTCATATCTCAAACGATTATGTAGGTCAAATTGGTGAAAAGTATATCCCCGGCAAACGGTGGAATCCGAAAGCAGAGGATATATTGGCAAATGATTGGACAGTAAAGTCTCTCTAATTTAAGACAAACCTAATTGTTCCTTTACAAAAGAAAGACCTAATTCAGACAATAAAGGTAAAGAGACACTAGTGAGTTTAGATGATTTTGATTTAACTTTTTCCCAAATACTAGGGTCTCTTACATTATCCAAAAAAATGTGCCCTTCCCATGTAAGAGAGCTAACTGAAACGAGATAAGGAGTATTATCAGCAAATAATATACTTGCATTTATATAATTTGCTTCTTTTAATTTTTGGATTGCATAGGTTATTGTTTCTTTTGAATAAAGAACCATACTAGGATTTTCGCAAATTGTTTCTAGAAAAAGTGTGTTATTAAAAGCATCTGATTCAATTGTTAATAACAAATCTCTTACGCAATCTCTGTCTAAAACCATTTTTTATCACCTACCTTTCTAGTTCGATTTTAACAGAAAGGTAATCGAGAGGAGTGATTTAGATGCAACAACAAGTAATTAAGGCAGAACTTTCTATCAACATTCCAAATGATCAAATATTAATATCTAAGGTTGAATATGAAAAATTGCAATCAAATTCTTTACAAGGCGTTTATTGGACAATGAGCGATTTAGAAAATCGTATAGGAAAAAAACAAGTGTGGATTAAAGAAAATATATTATATCCAACAAAGTTTAAAAAGCAGCTAGATGTTTTACAAGGTGGGTTTGTCTATTACCCAAGGGCAAAGGGTGAGAAATGGAGCTTCTTAGCATCTAAGATGGCACGATTTTTAGAAGATAACTTTTACACTATTTTTAAAGGATAGGTCAACAAGTATCAAAATAACCAGAAAGGATTGAATATAAATGGAGTTAGCTCAAGCAGTATCAAAAATCGCAGAATTGCCGAAGATTTTGGAAAAATACGGAATAGCGCCAGAAGATGTTTTGAAAGTAGAGTATAACTTGCATAGAGTCCATGATACGCATGTAGAGGTTCATCTATATTCTAGAGAATTTATTGAGAAGTTAGGTGACTTTCAAGCGGAGAATATCATAAGCGATTCTGGTGATATCTGGACACATTATAAAGTTGTGAAAGCAGGTATTTCATTTATGTCTTGCAAGCGTCAACAAGATTGTATATTTCATGGATGAAAATGAGTTTGGCGTGTGGAAATGGACAGAAAAATACCAGTAAATCATTTAGGAAAATAACAAACTAGGAGGGAACTTAGATGAAATCAACAGGTATTGTTCGTAAAGTCGATGAATTAGGGCGCGTAGTCATCCCAATGGAGCTTCGCCGTACATTAGGCATAAAGGAAAAGGATCCGATAGAAATTTACGTAGATGGTGTGAAAATTGTATTAAAAAAATATGAATCTAGTGTTGATAGAGAAGAAAAAGAGCAAGTCATCAAAGATTTAAAACGTATAGAAAACCATGCTAACAATCCGAATTTAAAAGCAACAATTCGTCGTGCCATTATCTTTCTTACGTCATAAAAAAAGCTGGTTAACTGGCAGGTTAACCAACATACAAAAAACAAATTCAATTAAATTATGAAGCGGTTGCAGCGATCCGTCAAGCCGCTTCTTTCTAAAACATGCTGTAATGTACAAACGTTATGAGTGGAGTTCGTGGAACGAAACATGAAACGGTTTTACAGTGCTGGAATATCAGTTATATCAAGGGTTTGAATAGATGTAGAAAATGAACGTGGAACGGTATCTGAAACGAACCTAGAACGAACAGGGAACGAACGCAGAACGAACGTGGAACAAATATAAAAATATTAAGAGGGAGTGGAGGAAACATGGATGGGTGGATTAAGTTACATCGGAAGATAACCGAACATGAGATTTGGAGTGATGTCATGACCTTCCGTTTGTTCATGCTCCTCTTGATTAAGGCAACACATCAAGAAACCAAGATGAAAGGGATTGTTTTGCAAAGGGGACAGTACATGCGTTCGTATTCGAAGTTAGCGGAAGATTTAGGTTACAAAGAGGGTGGACGAGGGCTAAAAACGCCTTCTAAAAGTACCGTTTCGCGTTCCGTTAAGAAACTGATTGATAACGGTATGATTGCTGTACATGAAACGGAACATGGAACGGTATTTACAGTGCTGAAATACGAGCTGTATCAGGGATTTGAAGCGCCTATAGAAAACGAATCTGGAACGGTATCTGAAACGAACCCAGAACGAATGCAGAACGAACCCGAAACGAACGGGGAACGAACCCAGAACGAAAACAAGAATGCAAAGAACAATAAGAATGCTAAGAATGCAAAGAAAGATAAAAAAGATACCTCTCCGAAAAAGCGTGTGCGTGTGTACCAAGAGTCTGATATCCCTTACCGTTTGGCACTTACATTGTGCGAGGGCATCCTTGCGAATAATCCAGCGTATCGGTTTAGACCGAGCAAAGAGGATGCGTTACAAAAATGGGCAGATGTAGCACGGCTCATGATGGAAAAGGATCAACGTACAAAGGAGCAGATAGCCTACGTGATTAATTGGAGCCAAAAGAATAGTTTTTGGAGTGGCAATATCCAGTCGATGAGTACACTACGAGAGCAATATGACAAGCTTATTGTGCAGATTAAAAATGAGCAACAAAACGACCAACGTAAAGTCGAGCAGCAGCAAGAAAGACATATCGGTCCTGTGCCTGAATGGTTTAAGAATCGAAATATGGAACAGTATGATGCACCCTTATCACCTGAGGAAGCAGCGTATTTTGAAGCGGAACGGCAAAAGGTGTTAGCTATTTTAGGCAAACGGGATACACAACAGAGTAGTTAGTTTAGGCCAACGAAAAGTGTGGTGAATTGGTTGTTAACTAAAAAGCAAATACGGCAGCAACGGTTGGCGCTATGTATAAAGCAGTTACAGACTTCAGAAGCATGTAAAACTTGTGAATTAAAAGACGCATATGAAAACGAGGGAAAGGGCATATGGAGTACAGTTCAGTGCAAGGAAAGTGGTTGTGAGGTATTCAGCAAGTTGCTTGGTATAGGCGAAGCATTAGAAAACCTTTCCCGACAAAAGAAGGAGGCGCAAATGGCAAGCACATTAACTGCAGAGCGTTATCAAACTTTAAAGTCAAAAGGGAAAACAGATAAGCAAATCATGAAAGAATTTGGCTATCATAATCAGTCATTTACTAAGTGGAAACGAGAACAGGGGCTAATAAAACCAAGCGATGACACACCATCACCTTCTAAACTACTAAAGGAGTATGAAGTGTGTACGAATTCAAACCAATCGTTCTCTAAAAAGGACAAGCTGTTACCTAAAAACGAGGAAACGGTCACTAAACCTCAAGATGTGTTAACAGAGTCTGATTTGAAGAAAATATTTAATGAGCTGTTTCGGCTTGAAAAAAGTGAAAAATCGTTGAAAAAAGAGCGAGATGAATTGCTTCAACAAGTTGCACAATATGAACAGACCATACTGAATCTTGAACAAAAAGCTGATAGTATGCGAGGTAATCTCGAAGAAACACTTTCTAAATTGGATCTGTTGGAGCATGAGTATTTAGTGATGACAAACAGTAGAATGACAGAAAACTATCAACGATCACAACAACTTAATTCGCTGCTCATGCAAGAAGTCTTAGCGTTACGAGAGGCACACGATGAGTAATTGGTTGCAAAAAAGAGAACAGGACAAGCCTTCACGTATTATTCATGCGATTGCTGGTGGTGATACCAATCTAAAGCAGCCATACATTATAGCGTTTGTTGTAAGTGGTGCTAGGAAGGAAAGTGATTACTTGCAGGTTGCATTACACCACCAACGTACAATGAATTATTTAAAGAAGCTGAAACAGAATGAGTACACGTAATTATTAACTCAAAATAGGAGTGAAGCTTATGCTATATAGGAAAGTTGTAATGAAAATATTAAGAGAACCTGATTACGCACAGCGAGAAACATATTTACTAAAACTTGAACAAGATTACGAATTGCGTTCCCTTTACCACGCAATAAAAACCAACGACCCAGTTGAACGTGAGCGTAGCAAAAAGCGACTAAAAGAAATACATGGAGAGCTTGAATATCTCTCATTACCCTATTAAAAGAGCAGGAGGCTACATACTGAATATGTTGTGTCCAAAGCGTATAAGTGAAATCGAGGAGCGGTTTATAACCGCTTCTCTCTTAGAAGAAGATATACACTATCTTTTCCGTATCGCAAAAATGGCCATTGAAATTCATGAACAAAATGAAATGAAAAACAAGTTGATTATCCGCATGCACAACAAGAAACTCGTACGCAACTACGTGCCATCTACATAACTTGAAGCGGAGGGGGTGCAGTATGACTTCATTATCGCGCAGTGAAGTACAAACCATCGAAAAATATTGGATTGATTATGAAGTGTATAAAAAGAAATTAAAATACCGTGAATGGGAGTTGTTGCATCCACATAATGAACAAGGTGAGTTGGTTGGAGGTCGTAGTAATACGATTTCTGATACTACAGCCAAGAAAGCTACTGTACTTGCAAACGATGCTTATTATCAAAATTTAAAGCGCATCATCAAGACTGTGGAAGACCTATACCGAGATCTTGATGATGATATGCGCACAATCGTAGATATGCGTTACTGGGACAAGGATGGCTGTTACGAGTGGGAGGATATAGCCGATAAGCTGTATATTTCACGCCATAAGGTTTTGCGTAAACGGAACATTCTTATTGATAAAACAGCGGAAAGGATAGGATGGGTGTGATTGCTGAAAAGAAAATTTTAGATGCTTGCTGTGGTAGCAAAATGTTTTGGTTTGATAAAGATAATGGTGACACGATATTTATGGATGAGCGTGAATTAGAAACTGAATTATGCGATGGTCGTAAGTTAATTGTTAAACCTGACATTATTGCTGATTTTAAAAACATGCCATTCGATGATGAATCATTTTATTTAGTTGTATTCGACCCACCTCATTTATTAAAGGCTGGTCAAAATTCATGGTTGGCCAAGAAATATGGAAAGTTAAATGAGGAATCATGGCAGTCAGATATTGCAGAAGGTTTTAAGGAGTGCATGCGTGTTTTAAAGACAAATAGCACATTAATATTCAAATGGAATGAAGACCAGATACCTTTAAAAGAAGTATTAAAATGTTTCGATAAAAAGCCGCTGTTTGGCAACAAACGAAGCAAGACACATTGGTTAGTGTTCATGAAATAATCCTAAATTAAAAAGTGAACTTGTTAACACCAGGGAAGTTCGCAAAAATCTGTAGTAAATTGATATTGTGATAAGTTTTCAAAAGCGCGCGGAAATGCGTTAACAAATATTGCTTACAATAATTAAACACGTTCGCTTGTGCGTGTGTTGCTACAAACAAGCATTCAATTTAATAAGACGATTGCGGAGTCGTCAACATAGAGAATGAGAGACTGCTAAATTGGTAGTCTCTTTTGTGTTACATATATTACCTTTTATTCTATAATAATTATTATCTTATGTAGATTGGAAGTGAAAATATGGAGACATTCATTATGACTGTTCATACTGACGATGGTGGTAAAATTGAAATTGAAATCAAGGCAGCAACTCCGAATGACGCATTAGATTTGTTATGGGAAAATAAAAATGATAATTGGGTTAGCATTAATACTAATATGTCTTTAACAGAATTCGTAAATGCTAATCGTATCGTCAAAATTACTGCTCAGCTGAAACCTGAAATTGTACGTTCAAGTGAAAAACCAGATGGATTTGGTCGAGGCTGATAGTAATTCTTTTTAGTCACATCTAACAAGGTGTGGCTTTTTATTATAAAAATTTCTACTTAACCACTTGTAAAACGGTACTATATACGGTACTATAATAGTGGGAGGTGAAAGATGGCAAAGATAGAGAAAATCATCGAAAAGATGAAAAACCAACCAAAGGGCATAACCTTCGCAGAAATAAAAAAAGTCCTTGAACATAACGGATATAGTGAGATAAGAATTCGAGGTTCGCATCATCACTTCCGAAATGAACAAGGACAAGTAACAACCATCAAGCGAGAAAATCCAGTAGACATTCAAGCTGTGAAGGATGCACTAAACAGAATAGGGGAGTAAATTCCCCTTCTGTTTTCCCTTTCTATCTTAAGCCATTACACATGAAAAATCAAAAAGACTTAGATTATTATTTGTCGTTACCGTATACATTTCAAGTGCGTAAAACAGAGTCAGGTTATTGGGCAAACATTAAAGAAATAGATGGATGTCACACGCCAGCTAGCAGCATTGAAGAAGCTTATAAAGATTTAGAATTGATTTTACAAGACCATATTGAAATACGCTTAGAAAGTGGCACGCCGATACCAGAACCAGTCGACCAAGATTATAGTGGAAAGTTTAATGTCCGAGTTCCAAAGACATTACACAAACAGCTATCAATAGATGCAGAAGCCGAGGGCGTATCGCTAAATCAGTATGTGGTGTATAAACTTTCAAGATAAATATTGAGAAGTCACGTTCATTTGAGCGTGGCTTTTTGTAATGTAATGTGTGGAGCTTGTATGTGTATATCGGAAACAAGCATATTAGACTACATTTTTAAAACGCATGTAGTCTTTTAGTATTCTCTTATGTATAATTTAGTATATATTTACATAAGAGGAGGATTAGCCGTTGAGAACTCTAATTCCAATAAATATACCTGCTTGGTGGCTAATAATAATGCCCGTTTTATTGATTACCTTAATAGGTATAATTGTATTAATAGTCACCAATATAGTAAACACTAAGTATAAGAATACAGATAATATAGGTGAAGAAAACAAAGGTAAATATTCTAAAGATAAAACTTTAACTAGTTGGATAAAAAAGAAAGATTTATTGTATTGGTTATTAATTATTTGCTTAGGAACAATCAGTCTTTTTACATTTAGATACAAAGATGCAACAGAGGTTGTTAGTCATTGGGGCTTTGCAGGAACAATAGTTTCTATTATTTTGGCAGTAGTGGCTATAGGATTTACTTTGTTTCAAACCCTATCTAGTAACTTATCAAGTGAAAAAATTGCAGTAAGTGCAGACAAGATTGAATCTGCAACAATAAATTTAGATACAGCTACATTGGTTGAGTCTGGGAAGATAATGAAAGATGCGGCAGACTTTTTAAAAAAAGAAATTGAATTTATTAAGAAGGATTTAACAATTATTAAAGACGAGACTAAACATAATAATAGTAAGTGGGAAGAACAAATCAAGGATATAAATCAATCTGTAATCAATACGAGAGAAGAGCTTGTTAAATTGGAAGATTTCCAAAATGAAGTATTCGGTAAATTACCATATTATCCAAAGTTATTTATTTATGCTTTTTTTCAAACTTTACGAAAACAAATTAAAATTGATAGCGAAATGACAAACGAACTTTCGAATATTTTGATTGATTATGAATTTAAGATTTCTGAAGATAATTCAAAAGAAAGAAGAAACTATGAAGAAGGAGCTAATTTAGCATCAATGGCTACTACACATGCACTTATGGATCATCTTGGAATACTTAATGCATTTCAGAAAGAAAGTTCACAAAAACAAGAACAACTATTAGAGTTATGTCGCGCGAATCTTACTGATTTTAAACAATACCTTAAACTAATAGACGAATATTTTGATAAGCTCTAAAGGATTTTGGGAAGATGAAGAATAAAAGGGAAATTACTGTATTGATGAAATTAGAATAAAGGAAGTTCAATAACAATAAGGTTGCATCCTTTGGATGTGACCTTTTGTTATGCAAAAAAAGAAAAAACCACATCTTTGTGATTAACACTAACTAAAAATAAGGGGATGAACAATGGCAGGTATAGGCGAAATTACAGTCAATACAAACTTTGATGACAATATAGGTTAAATCTTGAGAGGTGATAATTTTGGAAAACTTCGAATGCCCTTGTGGTTACACAGGTAATGTAAAGGACGCACTTCACAGAGATAATAAAAAAATGAAGAAAAACCAAATCCGTTCGTATATTCTTTGTCCGCATTGTGGCGGAGAAGAAACCATTTTCGTTGAAGATGAACTTACAGAGAAATATGCACGTGAACAAGAGGTGTTATCGGAAAAATGGCAAAAGCTAAACAAAAAGCGTATTTTACGCATGGAATCACTAAAAGCGAAATACCTAGAATATAAGGAAAAGCAATCGAAGTAAGTAACAACACTTCAAAACGCCTGTAAGTAGGGTGGGAGGTGGTGCAGGTGCAATATGGCTAGAAATAAAAACCGAAATAAAGCGTGGAAATACTACCTGAAAAATAAGGGGAACGTAACGTTAAAAGCACTAGCGGCTAAGTATGGTGTTAGTGAAAGTACTATACGTCGCTGGAAAAAGGAAGACCGTTGGGATGAAGAACAACCGCCAAGTTTGCGTAAGAAAAAATCTATACGTGGGAGTCCCAAAAAAACAGTTGAATATGAATTAATTCCAAGCAACGGTCTAAATGATAGGCAGTTGCTTTTTTGTATGTATTATGTGAAGTATTGGAACGCCACAAAAGCTTATCAGAAAGCGTACCAATGCGATTATATAACCGCTAATCGAAACGCTCATCGAATGATGGTAAATGAGGGTATAAGAAGTGAAATTATGCGCTTGAAAAATCAATTAGCGGATAGTGTACTGTTAGATGCTCGACAAGTGTTGCAAAAGTATATAGATATTGCCTTTGCGGACATGAAGGATTTCGTAGATTTTGGCACAAAAACGTATACAACGAAAGAGCATGTTGGTGAAGATAGCGAAGGGAAACCGATTTATGATGAACAAATGCATGTCTATTCCTTTGTTGATTTGAAAGAAGCGGAAGAAGTGGATGGCACGGTTATTACGGAAGTTAGGAAAGGGAGGGATGGTGTTTCTGTGAAGCTAGCCGATAAGATGGCAGCTCTCGCCATTCTTTCAAAGTGCACGAATTTGTTAAATGATGACCAGTTGAAGCGATTGCGTGAAGAAAAATTGAAGGTAGAAATTAAAGCGACAGAAGCAAAGGTGTGGTAATCATGGCGAAGTATGCAGTATTAAAATCGTTTTATGCCTCTCAAGCATGGACACAACTAAGGCTTCGATTAATCAATGAACGGGGCATAACATGTGAGCATTGCGGACAACGTGTAACGAAAACGAAAGATTTAATAGGCCATCATAAGGTGGAGTTAACGCCAGAGAATGTTCATGACCATCTGATTAGTTTGAATCCTGAATTGATTGAATTGATCTGCTTTGATTGCCATAACAAAGAACATCGGCGTTTTGGTTACCAAGGCGTGAAAAAGGTTTATCTGGTCTATGGTCCACCAATGTCGGGCAAAACAACATATGTTACCCAACACATGCAACGTGGTGACCTTGTAGTTGATATGGATGCATTGTATGCAGCTGTCTCCATGTTACCGACGTATGATAAGCCAGATAACTTATTCAACAATGTTACAGCTATTCATAGCACGCTCATTGATAATATCAAGACACGTTATGGCAAGTGGCATAATGCGTGGGTAATTGGTGGATATGCGGATAAGTACAAACGTGAGCGATTAGCGGAAGAGCTTGGAGCGGAAATCATCTTCTGTGATGTCAGCAAAGAAGAGTGCATAGCGAGATTACAACAAGATGCTGCCAGACAATACAGACAAGCAGATTGGACAAACTACATTGCCAAGTGGTTTGAACAACATACGTAATACCCCCCTATGAATACAAACGATAGTTCCCATGGGGACCGATGGGGGGACACAAATTCCATACACGGTAAAAATTTTGAAATCGGATTGAGAGTGGTTGAGCTGTGACTAAAAATGAGGTATTCACGAAAGAAAAAGAGAAGTTAACTAACATTTTCCTAGAGGTTGAACCAGCGAAGCGGAAGCTTGTTGAGGGATTAATTGACGATGCTGCATTCCTAAAAGCTGAAAATCATCAGTTGAAATTGTTGCTCCGTGAAACAGGGATGATACAAATACATCCGTCACAACGTCATTTGCAAAAGCCAACAGAAGCGGCGAGACAATATTTAAAAAATGTGAACAGCTATGCTGTTATTATAAAAGCGCTCAACGGTGTTCTTGCAAAAGGTATTATTGAGGACGATGATGATCTGAGTGAATTTGAAGATGAATAACGAATACATTTATCCATATCTGGAACACTCTTATTTACTTCAATATATCGCTAAATGTAAAACAGGCGAAATCATCATCGGAAAAGAGCTGATGCTGCAGCTCGATAAATTGTTACATCATTTTGAAGATGGCCATATTAAAATTGACTTCAAAGATGCACACAAAAGAATAAAATTTATTGAAACAAAATGTAAACATTTCGAAGCACCTTTTGCTGGAAAGCCTTTTTTATTAGAGCTTTTTCAAAAGGCGTTTATTGAAGCTATCTATATTTTTAAAGTCTTTGATGATGAGATTGATAGATGGATTCGGTTACATCAAGATGTACTGTATTTAGTGGCTCGTAAAAACGGAAAGACGCCCTTGATTTCAGCTATTTCACTAGCTGAATTTTTTTGTGGAGAAATGGGGACGCGGATTTTATGTTCCAGTAATGACTATGAGCAGGCAGATTTAATGTTTCAAGCCATTAATGCGATGCGAGAAGAAAGTAGATCGCTTGAAAAGGTTACACGTAGCAATATAAAAGGCATTTTCTTTGGAAATCCTAAAAAGCCGAAAAAACGTGGAAAGTTTAGCTATGAAAATAAAGGACACATCAAAAAGATATCGGCAAAGACAGGGGCAAAAGAAGGAAAAAATATTCGAGTTGGCGCTGTGGATGAAGTGCATGAGTTAAAAGATAATATGTCCATTATGCCGATTCGCCAAGCTTTATCAACGCAAGATGATCCGCTGTATATTGAATTAACGACTGAGGGGATTATCAATGATGGCTATTTAGATGAACGCTTACGTGAAGCGAGGAAGGTACTGAATGGTGAACTGGAACGTCCGCGTTGGTTGATTTGGATGTATACGCAAGATAATGAACAAGAGGTATGGCAGGATGAACGATCGTGGTCGAAGTCAAATCCAGGTATAGGAGTTATCAAAAAACGAAGCTTTTTACAAAAAATGATTGAGGAAGCTAAAACAAGCAAGTCCAATCGCGTGTTTGTCTTGTCAAAGGATTTTAATATTAAACAAAATAATGCCACAGCATGGTTAACAACCGACATCATAAAAAATGAAGAGACATTCGATATTGATGCGTTTCGCAATGCCTTTGGTATTGGTGGTGTGGATTTATCCAAAACGGGCGACTTAACCTGTGCAAGAATTATGCTGATGCGTCCAGGTGATCCGAAAAAATATATGCTTAGACGTTACTTTATTCCAGAATCGAAACTCGAAAACTTACCAAAAGAAGAGAAGAAACGATTTGTGGAATGGATTCGAGAAGATCGCATAGAAGTTTCGCCTGGTAATGAAAATGACTTCCGCTTGGTGACAAAGTGGTTTGTGAAAATGTATCGAGATTACGGTATAAGGATTTATAAGACGGGATATGACAACTGGTCTGCTGTTTATTGGGTAAAAGAAATGGAGCAATACGGATTTGATTTAGAACGAGTGAAACAAGATTTTAGTTTGTCCGAGGCGATGAAGCTAGTAGAAAGTGATTTGAAAAGTAAATTAATCGTTTATGACGATGATCCAATCGATCGATGGTGTTTAGAAAATACAGCTTTAAAT
Source organism: Lysinibacillus sp. 38-6 (assembly GCF_046245175.1). Classification (GTDB taxonomy): domain Bacteria; phylum Bacillota; class Bacilli; order Bacillales_A; family Planococcaceae; genus Lysinibacillus. The sequence goes on along the minus strand of NZ_CP176417.1, from coordinate 2,023,904 downwards.
TTTAATAGCAAAATGGATATTATGCCGGTGAAGGTTGAGCGACAGGACCATAAGAAAATTGATGGTGCCGTCACAATGATTATTGCCTATAAAATTTATATCGATCATCGCGCTGAATTTATGCGGTTATTAGGGAGGTGAGTATGCTGGCTTTGAAAGACTTCTTTAAAAAGTGGATGACTTCTGATGATAGAAGAGAGACGCAACAAGCGAGGATGTTAAATGGCTACGTTCCTATCTTTTCGCAATTTGGACAAGATGTTTTTGCATCGGATGTTGTCCAAATGTGTGTAGATGTCATTGCAACAGAATGTAGTAAGTTGCAGCCTAAACATATACGCATTGATAGCAAAGGCATGCAGCAACTAGTGAGAGGCAGCATTAACAGGCTGTTTAAATTTGCGCCAAATGAACTGATGACAACACGTGATTTTCTAGAGAAAATTATTTGGTTGTTGTACACCAATTATAATGCGTTTATTTATCCTATGTATGTCCTAAAGGATGATGGACGAGGGAATCACACAAGAGAGTATACAGGCTTTTATCCGTTAAATCCTACGGTTGTGACGTTTTTACAAGATAGGACCAATCAACTTTTTATCGAAATGGCGTTTGGAAACGGCGATAAATATATACTACCTTATTCCGATGTCATTCATTTAAGAAAAAAATTTAGCAGCAATGACATTATGGGTGGTGGGGCACTCGGTACACCAGATAATCAAGCTTTACTGAAAGTACTTAGTATTAATGATTCGTTGATGCAGGGTCTTGAAAAGGGAATGAAGGCGAGTCTACAAATACGAGGGATTATTAAAATCAATACAATGTTAGAAACAGAAGATGAAAAGAAAGAACGCGAACGTTTTGAACGAAAAATTTTGGATTCTAAATCTGGAATTTTGCCACTGGACTTAAAGAATGATTATATTCCAATGGAAGTGAATCCTAAATTAATTGATAAGGATACATTAACGTTTTTAGATCAAAAAATTTTACGTCATTATGGTGTTTCCGCGGCTATTCTGTCAGCTGATTTTACCGATGAACAATATCAAGCTTTTTATGAAAAAACATTAGAGACCATCATCATTAGCCTCGGTCAAGCTTTTACAAAAACCATTTTTACACAAAGAGAGCTTGATGTTGGGAACGAGATTGTCTTTTATCAAAAAGAACTAATGTATTTAAGTACAAAAGCGAAAATGGATTTATTGAAGACGGCTGGTGAACAAGGTTTATTAACGGATAATCAAAAACTAGCATTGCTTGGCTATCCTCCAGTTATCGGGGGAGAAAGACGGACGCAGTCGTTAAATTACATTGATGTGAATTTAATCAATGCGTATCAAATGAGTAAGAAAAATGTAGGAACAGAGGGAGGCGATCAGAATGAGCAAGCGTAAATTGCCTACTAGTGCGGAGCCTGTCACTCGAAATTTTAGTTTAAAAGATTTAAGGGCACTTGATGAGGGCAATACAATCGAAGGGCATCCAGCTATCTATGGACAAATGACAAACATCGGTGGATGGTTTCATGAGGTCATTGAACGTGGGGCTTTCGATGAATGTAATTTCGATGATGTGCTATTTAGTGTAAATCATGACCTAAGAAAGATTCCGTTGGCTCGTAGTCGTCGAAATAACGGCAATTCAACGATGTTGTTACAAGTAAGTGAGTCAGGGCTTTATATAAGAGCTAAGCTTGATATCGAAAATAATAGCGAAGCAGGCGCTTTGTATAGCGCTGTGAAACGAGGAGACATCGATGGGATGTCTTTTATTTTTTTCGTGGATCAAGAGAAATGGGAAGACCTAGACAGCGATATGCCGACAAGACGAATTCAAAAGATTAAACGAGTGATGGAAGTAAGTGCGGTCAATTTTCCAGCTTATTCAGGAACAGACATCAATGCTCGTGACCAAGCTGTGCTGGATAGTGCAGCAAAAACATTGGAGAATGCGCGGTCTCAGTTGGATAACTCGAAAAACGAGCGTGCAATATGGCAATTACGAAACCAAATTTTAATGAAAATGGAGGAAAGATAGAATGAAAAAGAAATTACTTGCACTATTAGCTAGAAAAGAAGAAAGAAAAAAACAATTAGGAAAAACGAGTGAAACAACAGAATCTGTTGAGGAATTACGCAGCATTAATACGGAATTAGAAGGATTAAACGCGGAGATTGCCGAGTTGCGGAGCATGGTGGATAAATTGCCTGATGATGATAACGAAGAAAATAATGAGTTGGAGGGACTGGAAGCACGCGAACAACGAAATCCATCGCAAGGACAATTAAATGTATTAGGGACATATGGTATTGGGGGTGGAAATGGTCATGTATCACGTTCATCTGATCCTTACGATACACCTGAATATCGACAAGCATTCATGGAGTATGTGACAAAAGGAATTAAAAATGAACAGTTAGAATTCCGCGCGGATGCTACGACTGGCACCGGAGATATTGGGATTGTTATTCCAACAACTGTATTAAATAAGATTGTTGAAAAAATGAAAGATACGGGGCGTATTTGGGCTAGAGTCACAAAAACAGCTCTTAAAGGTGGGGTAGAAATTCCACTTTCAAATGCGAAACCTGTAGCGACATGGGTAGCTGCAGGAACAATGTCGGACAAGCAGAAGAAAACGGTGGAAGGTAAAATTTCTTTTACTTATCACAAGTTACAATGTCGAGTAGCTGTAGAAATGGTTGCTGATACAGTAGCGATGCCTGTATTTGAAGAAACCGTTGCAGATAATATTTATGAGGCGATGATTATTGCGATTGAAGCGGCAATTATTAACGGTAGTGGTACAGGGCAACCGCTAGGAATCACAAAGGATAAGAGTGTTCCAAAACAACAAATTATTGATGTGACGCCTCAAGCATTTGGTGAATATAGTACTTGGGCTCAGTTGTACGGGAAAATTCCTCGCAGATATCGAAATGGGGCCGTACTAATTATGGCAGATGCCGATTGGAATAAATATATTGTCGGGATGGTCGATACTTTTGGACAGCCTGTTGCACGTGTAGATTATGGTTTAGAAGGTATCCAAACGGAACGATTACTTGGAAAAGAAGTGATTGCGATTGAAGATCATTTACCAAGCATTGATGATGCACAAAAAGGCGATATTGTCGGGATTTTAGTGAAGCTCTCTGATTACATGGTGAATAGTAATATGCAACTATACTATAAACGATATTTCAATGATGATACGGACGAATGGATTAGCAAATCGACATTAATTTGTGATGGAAAATTAGCGGATACCAACGGTGTTGTATTAATTCGTAAGGGCGCAGAAGTGAAGGGAGACAGCTGATTGATAACTGAACAATTAGTAATGGAGTGTAAAAAAGGACTGAATATGTCACTAGAAGCGGATGAATTAATAGATGGTGTGATTAAACAAAAGTTACTAGCAGTGCAAGCATATTTACTTGGTGCTGGTGTGAAAGCAGAACGATTAAATTCAGATTTAGGTATTGGTGTGTTAGTAATTGGTGTAACGGATTTATGGAATTTAAACGCAGGAGAGATCAAATTCTCTCCTGTTTTTCGTACACTTGCAACGCAATTAGCACTAGGAGGGTCTCAAAATGAGACGGAATAGTACGATCTTTTTAGTACCAACACATATCGAGAAAGATCACATTGGGAATGAAAAAGAGTTATTTGGAGAACCAAGAAAAATACTAGCTGACAGGAAATCGGTACGACAGTCCGAATTTTATCAAGCTGCCACAACGGATTTAAAACCCGAAATGGTCTTTACAGTTTGGGCACATGAATATAAAGCGGAAAAATATCTCCGTTATCAAAACCAATTATTTTCCATCATTCGGACTTACGAGAAAAATTTTCGAGAACTTGAATTAGTTTGCGAGGTGAAAATGAATGATAAGAATTAGCGTGGATGAATTAAGTGACACGATTATAAATGAATTAAATACTTTTTCGCAGGAAGTGAGTGAGGGGCTAGAAAAAGCGAAATCAAATATTGCGCGTGAAGGGGCGAAAGAGCTTAGAAACACTAGTCCTAAAAAAACAGGTGAATATGCGAAAGGATGGACGACTGCAAAACAAGGGTCAGCGGTTGTTATTTGCAATCAAAACAAGCCGTCTTTAACCCATTTACTCGAAAACGGCCATGCGAAGCGTAATGGGGGTCGGACGAGCCCACAAGTGCATATCTATCCTGTGGAGCAATCAGCCATTAAAAAATATGAGAAAGAGGTTGAAAGGGTGATCCGTGGTTGATAGGTTTAGAAGAATTATATGGTGCTCTCGATTGTACAGGTTACCCAGTCGCCAATATTGCTTTTGAGGGCAAGGTGTCTGTGCCTTTTATTGTTATTATGCCGGAAGGGTCGGAAAATTTTATGGCGGACAACAAGGTGTATAAAAAATTTGAGGATGTCGAGATCGAACTTTATACAGATAAACGCGATCTAGAAGCGGAAAGCAGTGTTGAAAAGATACTTGATGAATTCAGTATTCCATATCAATCCACTGCTTTTTTTATTGCGGAGGAACACTTATTAAAGACAACTTATTCCATCACAATTAAGGGGGATAAATAAATGGAAGAGAATAAAGTACGCTATGGATTAACCAATGTACACATCGCACCTTTAACAATGAAGGAAGGTAAAATAGAGTATGCCGATTTTAAAAGTATGCCAGGAGCCGTAAACCTTGTATTAAATCCTAAAGGGGAGCAAACACCCTTTCATGCAGACAATAGGACATACCATGTTTTCAACTCGAATCAAGGCTACGATGGAACGCTTGAAATTGCGGAAATTCCGGAATTTTTCTTAACAGAAATTTTAGGTGAACAAAAAATAAACGGTCTGTTAGTTGAGAATATCAATGCAAAAGGCAAATCCTTTGCGATGGCATTTGAATTTGATGGCGATAAAAAAGCGACACGTCATGTCCTTTATAATTGTACAGCTTCACGTCCAACATTAAGTGGGAAAACCAATGCGGATAATATTGAGGCGCAAACGTCTGAATTAACATTTACCGCTGCACCCGGACCAGATGGCACAACCCGTGCAAAATCGACGCTAGAATTACAACCAGAAATTTATAATGCATGGTACACAAAACCTGTTGATCCTATGGCCATCGTTACAAAATCTACAGAAGATACTAAAACTGGATCACAGAAAAAAGCAACAGGACAACAAGAAGCGGATCAACAGACAAAAGATTCACAGGAGAAAGAAGAGACCGAGGAAGCAGCACAATCACAATCTCAAGATTCGTAATGGGAGGAATAAGAGATGGAAGGGACAATACATTTAGGTGAAGTCGAATGGCGCATAAAAGCTAATGCTTTAACACCTTTTCATTATAAAAATCAATTTAACAGTGACATTTTAAAAGATACGCTCAGAGCTATCGGAGATATTGAAGGCATTATGCAGCTGAGTGAGGCTAAGAATGCCAATGATTATAAAAAATTGCAGACACTTATTGATCATTTTGATACTATGACTATCTATCAATTACTATGGTCGTTTGTGAAGACGGCCGATAAGAACGTCAAACCATTTTATGATTGGTTAGAGGAAATCGATTATATGCCAGTGACGGATTTGTTATTAAATGATGATTTCACTCGACTGTTAGTAGGGAATATCCATAGAAAAAAGTAGATGAGACTTCCGTAGAGGTTGACACAGATGATGTGTTAACGACGGAGTCTTTTTTTATGACATGTAAACTAGTAGGTCTCACGCTGCATGATATGGAATATATGACGATTGGTGCGTGCTTAGATTATGCCGTGCAATATTTAGAATTGAAAAATCAAAGCAATACATCTAAAAATGTAGTGGTGAGAAAGGCAACACAAAGTGATTTTGATAATTTTTAAAAGCGGAGAGGATGAGGTGTGAGCAAACGCATAAAGGGTATTATCATTGAGCTAGACGGTGAAACGAGGGGGCTAGATCGAGCATTATCAGCTGTCAATAAACGTTCGAGAGACATTCAAAAAGAATTAAGGGATGTAGAAAAACTCTTAAAATTCAACCCTAAAAATGTAGAGTTGTTAGCTCAAAAAAAGAAATTACTTGCAGAGCAAGTAGAAAATACTCGAAAAAAGTTAAATCAGCTGAAACAGGCGCAAGAACAAGTTACACAAGCGTTCAAAGAAGGTAAGATCAGCGAAGAACAATATCGCGCATTTCAACGTGAGATAGCGGAAACGGAATCCAAGTTAAAGCATTATGAAGGGCAGTTAAAGCGTGTCGATCATACACATCGTTCATTTAGCGAGAAGGTTGCGCAGGCTGGTAAATCAGTAAAAGAATTAGGGCAAAAGATGTCGAATGTCGGCAAAGAGCTAAGTATGAAAGTGACAACACCGTTACTTGCTGTTGGGGGAATCGCAGCAAAAATCGGTACGGATTTTAAAGCGGGTTTATCCGAAGTACAAGCGATTAGCGGCGCGACAGCTGTAGAAGTAGGAAAGTTAGAAGGCAAAGCACGCGAATTAGGTTCTAGTACAAAATTTAGTGCAAAACAGGTAACAGAAGGGTTTAAATTCATGGCACTTGCAGGTTGGGACGTTAAGCAATCGATGGACGGTATCGATGGTGTTCTCGACTTAGCAGCGGCTTCAGGTGAAAATCTTGCAGTAGTATCAGATATTTTAACAGATGCTATTTCTGCATTTGGAGATAAAGCGAGTGATGCCACACGCTATGCGGATGTTTTAGCGGCGACAGCAAGTAACGCCAATACCGATGTTGCTAGATTAGGCGAAGCATTTAAATATATTGCGCCAGTGGCTGGTGCATTTGGATATAGCTTAGAGCATACTTCTGCTGCACTTGGTTTAATGGCGAATGCAGGTGTGAAAGGAAGTGCTGCGGGTACAGCGTTACGAGGGGCGTTAACAAACCTAGCCAAACCAACAAAAGAAATGCAAAAAGCCATGAAGGAATTAGGTATTAGTATAAAAGACAGTAATGGGAAAATGAAGCCTTTAGATGTCCTATTACGTGATATGCGCGGATCTTTCAAAAAGCTGACAGAAGACCAAAAAGCAAGTTATGCAGCGACCATCTTTGGTAAGGAAGCAATGGCTGGTATGCTTGCTGTTTTAAATGCAACGGAGGCTGATTTCAATAAGCTATCTACCGCGATAGGTAATTCCGAGGGGAAAGCGAAGGAAATGGCTGCAGTCATGCAGAACAACCTCGCAGGAAAGCTGACAAATTTAAAATCAGCGTTAGAAGAATTAGCAATTAAGATTTATGATGCGTTGGAGCCAGCACTTACTTGGCTCGTCAACGCAGCACAAAAATTAGTGGATTGGATGAATGGTTTAGATGCAAGTACACAACGTGTAATTGTCGTAATTGCGGGGCTAGTTGCGGCGCTTGGTCCTTTATTAGTGGTAGGGGGTGCACTACTCACATGGTTAGGGATGTTAATGACTGCACTTCCAGCACTACTTCCTATGATTAGTGCAATTGCTGGACCTGTAGGGATTGTCATAGGGGTGGTTACGGCGTTAGGGGCAGCTTATTCGTTAACACGTGAAAAAGCCGATAAGCAGTTAAAGGCGGATAAAGAACTAGCAGATCATAATTTGAAGCTAGCGGAAAGTCATTCAAAAGTTTTAGAAGAAAAAAGCGTGGATATTGATAAGACGAGTGAACTGATAGAGAAGACAATTCAACAAGCTGATACGGTAGACAATCTCACAAATAGTTTTGAAGGGCTATGGGAAAAATCCAAACTTTCTCGTGAGGAGTTTGCGGAATTCCTTGATTTACAAACGGAACTAGAGCATACAACATCACCTAAACGAGTGGAAGAACTTGAAAAGCGAATGGAAGGATTACGAGAGAAATCGGGTCTTTCCAATGAAGAATTTAACGAATTACTAATGAGTAATGCGCGATTGACAGAATTATTCCCACAAGCGGGTGAGGTCGTAGGAGAATACGGTAATCGAATTGCGGATACTACAGGGAAGTTACGCGAGATGACACAAGCTGAATTAGCACGGATGGAAATTGAAGTATATAACAAAATGATTGCCGATTTAGAAGCAGTTAACGCTGAGATTGACCACTATGAAACGTTACTAGGGGATATTGTTGCATTAGAAGAGTCTGTATATGAGAAAAAAGCGCAACAAAAAGATATCCAAAAAGAGATTGCGGATAATGAAGCGCAAATTCTTGAAAACAATGAAAAGTTAGCCGAATTGAAACAACGGATAAAGGAAGGTGGACTAAAGGAATATTTCAATTTAGAAGGGCAAAGAAATGAACTAAAATTGCAAAATGCGCAGCTTGAAACGAAAAATAAGAAAAACAATAAAAATTTAGAAGTACTGAACGCCACGCTATCGACAGAGGAAAAAACATTGGAAGAAAAGAAAAAACAATCCTCTACAACAGGGGAACTCGTAACGAAAAATAGACATAATCTCGATTTCTACAGAGAAATTCTGACAAAAAATCTTGGCATCAATATTGAAAAAGGAAAAGAACTAGAATCACTAGATGCAGCTATCACTAAAAATCAAACAATGATTAGTCAACTGGAAGATAAAATTAAACGTGAAGGAGATAGTAACGGTGAGAAGCAAGAAGGGATTCGAAAACTGCAAGAAGAGAATCAAAAAATCGCCGAAGCTAAAACGAAGTTAGATAGTGTGATTAAAAGTGTTGAAACACAAAATAAAAAATTCGATGATGGTCAACTTAAACTGCAGAAAGTGAATGGTGAGTTTATTAAGGCTAAACAAAACACCGATGACAATATTAAAAAAACTGATATTTGGAACGGCAAGCTCGATAAAAGCCATACAAAAAAAGTAGATATTAAACAAAGTAAAGAACCTGAAAAAGAAAATGAAAAATGGTCCAAACCGATTCGGAAGGTCATTAATATTATTGCCGACAGTGCGAAAAAGATATTTGGCTATGCGGACGGTACAACCTACCATCCGGGTGGAATGGCGTTTATGGGTGAGAAAGGGTATGAATTATTTAGAGCGAACGGTGCATATGGTATCGCTGGCTTTGGTTTATACAATCTTCCGAGAGGTGCAAAAGTATGGACACACGATGAAACGAAACAGATGCTACGCAACGGCTTAATTGATGGTTTAAGTCAAGGCGTAAAAGCAACGCAACAGCAAGTCAATCAAGTGCACCAATTTCATATCCAGCCAGCGCCGATTATCCTAAATGATAAGGTTATCGGCTACGCTACGTTTGACGTCATTAACAAAAAAATGGGGGCTGGGCAGAGTATGAAAAGTTACATGAGGGGGCTATAGCATGTTTTTCTTTACTGATAAAAAAGGCGAAAGATTAAAGTATGATACAGAGAGCATTATTGCCCTACACAGTAACATTGCAACGCCATCCTATAATTACATTACGGCGGAGGTTGAAAATGGAAGACGTGTGGTGCTCGGGAGACAATTGCAACCGCGCCCGATTGACGCTCGATTTCTGTTAAAAGCATATGACTTTCATGATACGTATTTATTACGTGATGCGTTATATGCAGTTTTATCTTTCGCTGATGATTTATATTTTCATGAAAGTGCAGTACCTCAAAAACGATGGAAAGTACTTGTAAATGGTGGCGTAATGGGCGATAAAGGCTATACGCATGCAAGCTATGATGTAAGCCTATTAGCTGTGGACGGTAGAGCGGAAAGTTTCGGTACATCCTTAGACCTCCAGACTCGGAAAGAGTGGGATGTCAATCTATGGTCTTGGGGAATGGGGATTGACTGGGACAAAGAATATCGTTATGAGCATGCATCCAATTCATTTGTCATTGAAAACATCGGGAACATCGTCATCGATCCACGAGAACATGAATTGGAAATAACTATTAAAGCAACAGCTAGTTCTTATTTGCAGGTCAAAAATAATACAACAGGTGATGTATACCGTTACAATGGTGCTCTCACAATTAATGATGTTTTAATTTTAAAAGGTATACAGTCATTAAAAAACGGCGTGTCGGTTTTTAAGCATACAAATAAAAAGTTATTAACATTAGGGATAGGTCGCAATCAATTTACCGTAACAGGTGGAACGATTGCATCTATCTCTTTTAATTTTCGATTTTTATATATGTAAAGTGAGGTGTTTTCGATGTCTAGGCTATATAATACCAATTCACCTTTAAGCAGGGAAGAAAGGATAAATGTTAATAATACTTGGCAGGACATCTTACAGCGTTTTGCAAATTTACAATATCAGATAAATGTTTTAGCTGGTGGAGATGAAGTCGATGAGTTATTACAACGATTAAATGACGGTGTAGAAAATGCAAATAAAACGGTACAACAAGCAATAGATACAAATAAAAAGTTAACGCAAGAAGCGCTGAAAAAAAACAACATGTCATTGCAACAGGCACTGAATACAGTCTCGCAAACGCTTGAAGACATGAAAAAGACGATTGAGGATGCCAATACAGCTGCTAAAATTGAGGCAAATAAAGCGGTGCAACAAGCGATTGAAACAAATAAAAAATCGACGCAAGAAGCGCTAGAACAAAACGACGTAGCATTGAAACAGGCTATAAACACAGTTTCGCAAACGCTTGAAGGTATCAAAAAGACGATTGCAGATGCGAATAAGGCGAAAACCGAGGCAAATAAAGCGAAACAAGGTGCATTAGAGGCAACAGAGCAAGCTCAAACAGCTCTTAGTGCAATAGAGTCTCTTATTACAAATATTAGTCATCGTGGCGTTTGGAATGATAAAACACAGTATTATAAAAATAATATTGCTATCTTTAAAGGGTCAACATTTTTCGCATTACAAAATAACTTAGGCAAAACACCACCTACATTTCCAACTCAATCCAATGCCTATTGGTCTTTATTAGCTGAAAAAGGAGCCAAAGGTGCGCAAGGATTACCAGGTAAAGATGGTAAAGACGGTAAGGATGGAAAAGATGGAAAAGATGGAAAAGATGGAAAAGATGGAACAGGTCTGAATGTTATTGCTGAGTTGAAAAGTGAAAATGATAGACCGTCAACTGGTGAACCAGGTGACGCTTATCTGATTAATGGGAATCTTCATGTATGGCAAGTAAACCTAAAAAAATGGAAAGATGTTGGGCCAATTCAAGGACCACAAGGGAAATCAGCATATGAACTAGCTGTAGAAAATGGTTTTAAAGGGACGATGGAAGAATGGCTTGAATCATTGAAAGGTGCTCAAGGTCCGCGTGGGTTACAAGGGACAGCAGGACCACCGGGGCAACCAGGAAAACAAGGAATACCGGGACCACAAGGCCCAGCAGGACCACGAGGACAACAAGGACCACAGGGACCACAAGGCCAAGCTGGGGCACCCGGACCACGAGGACAACAAGGACCACGGGGACCTGCTGGACCACCGGGACCACCAGGAGAATCAAATTCCCATGATTATTTTGTTCAGGCGAAACAAGACGCAAACGGAACCTATAATTTTACGATTCCAGGTATTACAGCATATGTACCAGGATTACGTGTTCTTCTTCAACCAACAGAACATAATAAGAACGGTAGAGTAAAATTCAATATCAATGGTCTTGGAGCTAAAGATGTAAGCTTTCAAAATCAATTAATAGAAGGACAAACGCCAATTATTTATATGGAGAGTAGACAGACATTACAAGCGTACAAAGTTTATGAATTTGTTTATAATGGCCGAGATTTTAATGCTATAGGTGTGCCACATATAACCGATCATCCACAATTAGCATTCTTTGATAATATGCCAGTATCAGCACAAGGTGTACGAACATTAGTTGAAACAAAAGCAAACAAAGAGCTAACTCCCAGAACCCAAGTTGTAGTCAAGTCAGCATGGATTAACCACCGATCAAGTTTTAGTGGAAGACCTGGTGAATTTGAGCCTTTAACATATTATAAAGATGAATTTGGAATTGTTCATTTACAAGGTACTATCGCGAGACTAGGAATAACAAGTGATCGTGTCTATGGTACTTTGCCAGTAGGATATAGACCAAGCAAAAAGATTGATGTATGTGCTGTCGGATATAGTATACGTTCTACAAGTGATAAACTGGTAGTTGTTAGTATAGACACTAATGGCGACATCAGTGGCGAATTCCAAATAAATGCTGTTACAGTTGCTTGTTCCTTTAGGACAACCTAGGGAGGTGATTTCTTGTGCATAAGCATATTTATCAAGTGAATAGCGATGGCTTTATTGAGGAAGTATTTTTAGGGCAATTTGACGAGACAGGTAAACTGATTGAACCGATTGGTGAGTACGTCACGACTGATTTACCACAGCCCTTACCGTTTTATCGTCCAAAATGGGATGGTATTCAATGGGTTGAAGGCGCAAGAGAAGAAGAGCTAGCGGAGCATAAAGAACAACAATTACTGGAGAGTTTAAAGCCGTCAGTGGAAGAAATAGAAGATGCAGATTTAGAAGTAAAGATTCTTACCATGTTATTAGAAATGGAGGTATTTCAATCATGGAGAAACATTTAGAAGGATTGACTCTTGTACAAAAACGATTGGTGAAAGCATATGCAACGAGTATTTTGGGCGAGGTTCGTACCGTTAAAGATGTGAAACCAGAAGCATTACAAAGATATGTAGAGTTAGAAATTGCAGAGCGTGAAATTGCTACATTGGCAGTTGAATAAAGCAGGTGATTTGTGTTGATTTATGTTACATCATTAGATGGTTCGCAAATTGAGCCACTTCATGATATTGTGACTGATTTTAATATGGAACAGTCAGTAGACGGCACTTTTACAGTGTCGTTTTCTTGTTTTAAGGGACCAAACAATCCTGGATATGATGTATTGGAGTCAGAATCCATAGTTACTGTCGATGGCTATGATTTTAGAGTCAAGCAGTATAGTAATACTACGCATAGTAAAACCGTAATGGCCGTCAGTGTGTTTTATGACTTGACTAAAGTACAACAACATGCTCACTTTAGTGGGCATCATACTCTACAAAATCATCTTCATTTTGCGTTAAATGGTACGGGTTGGACAGTGATCATTGATGATGATATTGCACAAAAGACAAATTATATACGCTCGTTAGGTAAAGGGAATATCGTGTCATTAGTTAAAAAAATATGCAATTATCATGAAGTTGAATATATACTATTGCCGGATAAAAAAATTCATTTCAAGAAAGAAATAGGTGGCGATTACGATTATCAATATCGTTATAAACACAATATTTCTAGTGTGGTACTAAATGAGGATACGACAAACTTAGCTACTGTTATAAAAGGATATGGTGCAGATGGTTTAACGGTGGAGTATCGGTCACCGAACATTGCTACGTTTGGTCGATTAGAAGCGGAACCAGTGAGAGATGAGCGTTTTACAAACCGTGAAACCTTGCTAAATTATATAAAATCGCAGCTGCAAGACGTACCAGAATTAGCGATTGAGTCAACGATACCTGAACTTGTTGAACGTGAAATTGGAGAACGTATATGGTTGATTTATGAGCCATTGCTAATCGAAATGCAGACACGGATTCTTCAACAAACAAAGGTATTGCGTGATGGGAAATTAATCACTCAAAGTGTAGTATTCGGTAATAGCTTACCGAAAACAGCAGAGGATGTGATGGTTGACCAGAAAAAGGAGTTAGATGATACGAATGAAGAATTAGGTGAAATGAAACAAGAGTTGACTACAAATATGGATGAAACAAAGAAAAAGTTTCAGAGTAAATTTGACAAAACGGACGATAGAATCACATTGGAAGTGACACAGTTAAATCGATCTATTGGTGCTATTGAAGTAAAAGCAGATAACATTAGTCTGGCAGTTAATAATCGTATTACTAAAGAAATAGCAGCCATTGAAGTAAAGGCAGATGATATTAGTCTATCAGTCAATAATCGTATTACAAAAGAAATAGCTGCTATTGAAATAAAGGCTGATAAAATTAGTCAAACGGTTAATAATCGCATCACAAATGAAGTAGCTGCTATTAATGTCCGTGCTAATCAAATACAGTCTACGGTCAGTGCTCAAGCTGTCCAGATACAAGGCATTGGTACAAGAGTGGCCAATGCTGAATCGTCCATTACACAACAAGCTCATCAGATTTCACAGAAAGTATCGGTCACTGATTTTAACGGGAATACAATATCCTCATTAATCAATCAAACGGCTACTTCGGTAAAAATTCGAGCGCAAAACATTGAGTTGCAGGGGGCTGTCAGAGTTCTTTCAGACATAAGTGGTAATTTGGGGACAATTCATGCAGGTTACATTCGTATTAAAGAAGATATTCACATGGGAAATAGACTCCATTTCAGCGATTTGACTTCGGTAGGTGGAGCAAACGGGACGATTCAATTAAGTGCTTGGAATGACATCGTATATAGCGGATCACGACACTCGTTTAATGGAACGGTTGATTTTAGTGGAGCGAGAGTAGTAGGTCTAGGTGGTGGAGGAAATTATGTAAGTACTAACACACTGGGTCTAGAAATTACACAAAGTTCAAATAACGCAAGAACGATAGTATTTAAAAGATTTGGGCGAGATTTAGGTACCATCACATTAAGATAAGGAGATATCTATATGGCACAAAATTATTTTTTAATTTCAAATGAAGGAACAGCGTTTGCATTAGAAGGCAACATAGATTTAGCGCAGATTCAAAGAATACTCAATACACCGCAAAATGTTGCCGTGCGATTAGGGCGTAAAGTGGTCAGTAAGTTTATGATCCATGCTGTGGCGAAAAATGAGTGTTCGGATATGGAAGATTATAATTTAGGAATCACAGTTGGACAAAGTAAGCTTCGTACGAATGCGGATGATTTAGAAAAGGTATTAGATGCATTAGAAGCTGATATTAACAAAATGGAATATGTCATGATAAATGACGCAATGCTAATTTTTAAACATGCTTTTCAGGTCGCTGAAGCGGAATAAATAACAAAGACGCAAGCATAAGCTTAGCGTTATTTTTTTGCCTTCCACATCATGTTTGAGGAGGGTTTTTATTATGAAAAAAAGGAAGGTGTGCAATGAAAACAGACACATTATATACATCACTCGTAGGCGGCTCCATGGCAGGAGTCGCTTATTTTGTTGGTGGCATTGACCATTTAATTAAAGCATTCGTTATCTTTATTGCCATTGATTACATTTTAGGCATCATGGTTGCTTTTGTTGTGAAAAACGTTGATAGCAGAAAAGCTTTAATCGGACTGTTTAAAAAAGTGGCAATGATTTTGATGGTCATTGCTGCAGTGCAACTAGACTTAGCAACAGAGAGCGGGAACTTTATGCGGAATGCCATGATTCTCTTTCTGATTGGTATGGAAGGCATCAGTATGATTGAGAATCTTGGTAAGTTAGGGATGAAAGTTCCGAAGTTTTTAACGAACGCTTTTAAACAGCTACAAATCGACAATGATGATAAAAAGGATGATAAACAATGAGTGTCACAACAACATGTCGAGATTTAGCTGAACTATTACCAGTTGCGCAAACGGCGTGCAGATTGCTCTTTCAAGAGTGCTATAAAGCAGGGATAAAAGACATCTTTATTACCGAAACATATCGTTCACAAGCACGCCAAAATTATTTGTATCAGCAGGGACGTACAAGACCAGGGAAAGTTGTGACGTGGACGCTGAAGAGTAATCATACTTCACGATTAGCATGGGACATTGCCGTGGCTCCCCCAAAACCCTTATATGATGTTGATACATTAACAAAAGTAGGGGCAATTGCTCGTAATTTAGGGATTACATGGGGTGGTGATTGGACACAAAGAATTGACCGTCCGCATTTTGAAGTGAAGCGTAATTGGAAGATTCCTAGAGGCTACAAATTAGAAGGACAAGTAATCGTGCCAAGTAACAGTAAATTGAAAGTTCAATTAATTGTGAAAGACAAGAAGGAGGATATTAAAGTGGCAAATACAATTTGGAATCCAGGTTCACCAGCTATAAGAACTGAGACGGAAAACTTTATTGAACAGGCAGTAAAGGATGGGGTTATAAATGCTTCACACTTGAAGGATTTACAAAGTGGTGTGATGACAACGGATCGGTTAGTAGGGTTGTATATTACTATTCAGCAGAGACGTAACATAATGTAATAAATTTGACCCTTTTCAAAAATGAGTGGGGGTTTTATAGTTATCGTATCTATTTGAAAGCCCAGGTACTCTTATTAAGTGAGTACCTGGGCTTTTTTTGTTTATTCATCATAAGGTCTATACTTTGAGGTAAGCCCTTTAGCTACATCTTTTCTACTTTCAATATCTTCTTTTAAGAATAATCGATTGCGACTAAGTTCTTTTACTGGAACTATTTTCCCTCGTTTTACAAGGGAATTTAATGCCTGCCGTGATATTTGTAATTCCTCTAAAACCTCTGTTGTATTTAATATTTCAAATTGAACCAATTTAATAAATTCTTCTTTATTAGCTGCTTTGTATTTAGTCAATGCATTAACATCTTTTCTTTTTTAAAAATACAACGATATTAACAATAACTAAAATTAAGCTTATTGAGTAAATGACTATCATGGAGTAATCAAAAAATTGAGTTCTTTCCAATTATTACTATAAAATTATATATTAGTTAATTTTATTAATAATTAGTGTAAAATATTATACATCTGTAATAGATATTAATTAGAAGTGGGGTTTTTAAATGTACGATGAAATTTACGAAGATGTACAGATTCTAAAAAATTTATTAGTGAATTTTGCTACTAGTTCTGGACCTGTAGATAATGAGGAGTTTAGTGATTTAAGAAAAAAGCTAATGTCAAATAGTTGTATAAGAGATTTTTTGCCCGGTTTTTTAGGATATTGTAGAACATTAACGGAATTTTGGGGGTTTATTAAAGAAAAATTCCCATCATATCAAGAAAGAAGAAATTATCTAAGAGATGAGTTTAACCCAGCTTTGACATTTCTCGAAGATTTAATGTATAAAGGTTCACCTTTAGATAATGTGGTTAATAAAACAATTAATAATAACGCTGGAGCATATATTAAAGAATCCTGGGAGAAAGCATTAAATCGTAGAATAAATGACCCAGAAGGAGCTATAACAATGGCAAGAACACTCCTAGAAACAACAATGAAACATATCTTAGATGAATCAAAGAGAAATTATGATGAAAAAGCAGATTTACCTCAATTATATAAAGAAGTACAAAGCATTCTCGGATTAGCACCAAATGAATATACAGAGGAAATTTTCAAGAAAATACTAAGTGGTTGCGTATCAGTTGTAACTGGTCTAGGCGCTTTAAGAAATAAGCTTAGTGATGCTCATGGGAAAGGTAAGAATGGAACAAAGCCTTCTGTACGCCATGCACAACTTGCAGTGAATTTAGCAGGGAGTATGGCAGAATTTTTGATTTCGTCGTGGGAGGAAAAAAAGCAAAAAGAACTAAGTAGATAAATAATATGTATTCGTTTATTTTCACAAGCACCCGTTTTTAATCAGGTGCTTTTTTTATCTGAGAAAAATAAAATAGACAACCAAAACTGGCTGAATGAGAGTGATTAAAATGAGTGTTTTAATTTTAAACTTCTAAAAAAGGATTTGAAAATAATTAGATCTTCAACCCTAAGCATATGGTATTATTTAGTGTGAATACAAATATTTTACGAAGTTGCATTTGAATAGTGGTAATAGAGTAAATTAGTGTTTTAAAATTGCTCGTTTCTTAAAAGGAGTGTGAATTATGGAAATAGGTATAGCAAATCTAGGTACAGTTAAATATGGAAATGTTAAATTAGAAGGATTAACAGTGATAGCAGGAGAAAATGATACCGGAAAAAGTACAATAGGAAAAACTATCTTTGCAATTATAAAAGGAATGAATAATCATCGTAAAGATTTTAAAGAAGATAAAATTACTGAGATTGATGAAATAATAGATAATATTTATTTTAAATTTAGGAGAATTACAAAAAATAGTGTAGAGAATAACCTAGGTTTTTCAAGTAGTTTTATTTACCCTCCAAAAGTTCGTAGAGAGGTTTTACGATTAATAAATTTGGAGGATTTTGATGCATTATATAGTTTCATAAATATTTATTTAATTGAACTTGAACATGAAGCAGAAATGTTAAATGTTCCTGGAGAGAATTTACTTGAAATTAATCCATTATTAAGAGAACTGAGAAGTGTTGTAAGATCGTTAGAGAACCCTATAGAATATTTAGGTGATTCAGTAGAGTTGGCATTAAAATCAGAGTTTGGTAATGATTTAAATAATAAATTTACTAGTGAAGCTGCTCATATCGAATATTCAGAAAATGGTGAGGGGATATTAGATGCTTATTTAGAAAATAATAGGATGATGCAAATTTCATATACTGATACACCTCTTGAATTAGAAGATGCCACTTATATAGAGTCGCCGTTAATTTTTCAATTGTATAAAACCATCGCAGATGCTAAAAGTTTTTCGAGTAAACGAAGATATAAGAGTATTAGAGATAAAAATAATCATAAAATCCCATTCCACTTTACGGATTTAATTTCCAAAATGTCCGATTCATCATATTATGAATCTAATTTCTTTGATTTTAACCTTGGTCAAGAATTCATAGAAGAAATTATAGAAATAATAGATGGTGACAGCAATTTTAATAATGAAATAGAAGATTTTTTATTTAGTAGAGAATTTGAAAGTAACTACTATTCATTTGGAACATCTAATGTTGCTTCTGGAATAAAATCGTTTAGTATTATTCAAATGTTGTTAAAAGCTGAGATTATTAATGAGCGCAGTTTAATTATAATTGATGAACCAGAAATACATTTACACCCAAAATGGCAAGTTAAATATTGTGAATTGATTGTAAAACTAGCTAGCAAAGGTGTGAAAATTTTAATTACATCACATAGTCCTTATACAATTCAAGCTTTAAAATATTTTAGCAAAAAATATGAGTTAAATAATAAGACACATTTTTATTTAGCAGAAAAAATAGTTGGAGAAAAACAAACAAGAATTTTTAATGTGGATGATGATTTAAATACAGTATTTAAAAAGTTGTCAGATCCATTAAAAAAGCTACTATAGGGGTATATCTATGTTAAACAATTTTTTGGAAAAAGGACTGGAAATTGGGCTTTTTGATATTAAGCCTTTACGAGAATTAGATACTAATAGGCGAATAAACTCGGATGTAGAAGTAATCGATTTCGATAATGTGAAAGATAGTTTATTTAAAAAATTAAATGAAAATAATACTTTTTCATTAGAATTGACTAAATCTTGTGACGCGCTAAAAATTATCCCGTTAGAAAATAGATTAGATTTTATAGAAATAAAAGGTATAGAAATTTTTTGTGAGAGAAATGCACACTTAACGGGAGTAGAAATTGAAACAGCTATTGAGAAACAACTTTTAAGATTTGATCTTCAAAATAAAATTGATCACAGTTTATTTATAATTCAATTATTAATTCAAATTAATCAAATGGGGTTGGATGGTAAACAAAGAGCAAGTTTTTTTAATCAAATACTTAGTGAATATATAGTCGTAATCGATTCACATATTGAAAATAATGGTATCCTTGAAATCAGTGCAATGTTAGAATTTTGGGCTGAAACCTCAAATATTAAAGATGAATTCATAATAAAGTTAAAAGAAGAAATGGGCAAAGTTTCTGTATTAAAAATTCGTGAACCAAGATTAATGTTTCAATCTGAATTAGATGGTTTTTATGCAGAAAATATTAAAATAGATCAATCTTTTTTACAAAAAACTATTGATGAATGATTAATTTATATAAATTATTATTTTTTAATATTAGATGTAATAATAGTTATAAGCTTAAAAGGGCCCTCGTGAGGGGTTTCTAAAAATAACGGGGTAAACAAAAGGTAAACATTGTAGCTATGAAGTGTTGATATATCAGCATTGTAGTATGTCCTCCTGGGACGTCCTATAAGCCTTACAGCCTCAATGGTTGTAAGGCTTTTTATTTTTATATTAAATCCGACCCTAATCACAACGGAATGGCTTTAGGGGCTTGTCCATCATGAATTAGTAATGCTGCTGAAGGATACCGTATATCATCAAAATGTATCCGAAGTAAATGGAGGTACCTTTTCGTATAGTGATACCTCCATTAGCTAATTGTGCCAGGGCAAAAGGGTTGCGCATTCATTTGAAAATACTATGTTCATTCTAATCGTTTATCGGGATCATCTTCAAACTGACTATTTTTGTTGTTCTTAGATAGAATGGTTTACTACTTTTTTCGTTTATACTGTTCACCAATCGTAATTTAACGTACTTCACAATAATTACTTCCTTCAGTGAGTCTATAACCATCAAAATAATGATTATTAAGATAGTGATATAGTCTTTTCTTCGCAAAATCGTATTCTACATGAAAGAACGCTTGAATTGTAATAATTGCTTTTTCCTCATTTGTAGGTAGTTTCAGCTTATTAAGCATAAAAGTGGGTACACAGGCTTGGAGAGCAAAACTATTTGCTTTCCATTCTTGATACTCTCTAAAAAGCGGAATTGATTTTGCTTGATTACCAGAGTGTACCGTCGCATGACATAACTCATGCCCGAAATCCTGCCACTGCCTTTCTTCAGACAATCTAGAATCAATAAAAATTACATTTCCTGTATTGGTAGAATCGTAAGGTAAAAAGTATAGTGTAAAACCAAGGCGTGAGGCAATTAATCCTGGATTAAGATGCTTAGGCGTCGTCACATCAATACTTGTATATAATTCACGAATATAATCTTCTAGATGAGTATAAATAAAATTCATAATATCCCTCTTTTATCAAACGTATGTTCTGTTTATGGTAACAAAAAAATTCACCAAAGAAAAGGCGAATTTTTAAAATGATTGGAAATGTTGCAAATTATTGTGATTTTATTTTTTGTTTTCTTGTTGACGTTTCAATACTTCATAGAAAACTTCAAATTGTTCTAACGCATCCAATAAATTTTCGGGCTGGTTTTTAAAAAATAAATCTTCTCTAGTTAAAAAGAAATCAATTACCTCTTTTTGATATGCACTTAGATTGTTGTATTCATTATCAGAGATGCCAGCTTGGGTATGTAAAGCTCCTTGATTATCCGTGCGACCTAAAAGATAATCTATAGACACATTATAGTAGTCCGCAATTTTTTCTAAAATTTCATAATCAGGATTTCTCTTACCTTGTTCATAAGCAGTATAAGCTGGTCTAGTAATGCCTAGAATGTCTGCTATATCTTGTTGAGTTTTGTTATTTGATTTTCGTAGATATTTCAAGCGTCCACCTAGCATAATTTCACCTCGCGTTTCTAAATATCATTATATGTAACAAATTGTTACTAATCCAATAAAAAATAAAAATGTAACGAAACGATACAAATATGATTGACTAAGTAACGAATTGATACTATATTATAAATAAGCTATATGAAAGTTGGTGAATAATTGGAAAATCGAACTTGGTTAAAGACAAAACGTTTAGCAAATAATCTGACGCATGATGATGTCGCTAAAGCATCTGGAATTAAACGAGCATATTATACCATGATTGAACAAGGTAAACGCAGGCCTTCTGTACATGTTGCTAAATCTATTGCGGTAGTACTAGATTTTGATTGGGTTCTTTTTTTTGATGATAAAAGTAACGATTCGTTACAAAATAGCTGTGTAAATGTGTTTGTGTAGCGATATGATACAAAGTTTATTAATAAAGGAGGATATATTGACATGAAATTATTACAAATTATCTTATATGAAAATTGTAGAGTCCTGACGACAGCACAAATTGCTGAAAGTTATGGAACAAATAGTGACCATATTTATAAGAACTTTTCAGAAAATAAAGATCAATATAAAGAATATAAGCACTTTATCAAATTAGAAGGTAAGGAATTATTGAATTTTCGAGAAACGCAGCAACATTTACAAATATGCAATCAGGGTAGAGCGTTATATCTTTGGACTGAAAAGGGAGCTTGGCTACATGCTAAATTTCTAAATACAGATGAAGCTTGGGACGCGTATGAAAATTTAGTAGACGAATACTACACGGTGAAAGAAAATGTAATTCCTTTATTTAAAACTCAAACATATGTGACCGATCTACGTACAACTGCTGATTTAGTGAAAGATACTCAAGCGATTCAACAAGAACAGCATGGACAGGACCTGTCTATGATTATCGAAAAAGTTGATGCACAAATAACATTAACTTCTGGTGAACAACGCGCTGTACGAAAAGAAGTTGCCATAAAAGTTTATGAGATTGAAGATGATACAAACATCCAACCTCAATTATTTCGTGAATTGCATCGTGAAATTAAGAATCGTTTTGCTGTAGCTAGTTATAAAGATATTCGTAGGAAAGATTTGCAAAATGTACTGAATTACATTCGATCTTGGATTCCTCGAAAGGTATCCTAACTCTCGTTTTATTAATTGTTGAAGTTTGGTTTGTGAGTTGAACAAGGGTGTTGTCATCAAACAATTAGTTAGTACCAATCTATAGTCTTAGCAAGGGGCGAATAGCCAGTTAATTTTAAGTCTAAAAGATAAGGGCAATGTCATTGTAGACCTAATCTACAAACCTGGCACAAAAGTTATTGACCGACATATTAACAAAACGACTAGAGTGAATGTTCAAACGTGTTGATACCCAGTCAGGAGAATAATACATTGCAATGTAATAACTACAGATGGGCAGGTGAAGAATAGTGCAAAAAACGGGCGACAGAATGGCAGAAGTCATGGAGGAGCTAATGGCGAGAAGCAAGCTATATATGGAGACTACTGTAGCGATTGAGGAAACTCAATATAACTGTTCTAAGTGTAAGGATACTGGTAGTTACTTAGTCCGTAAAAAAAATGGTTACTATATCCGAGGTGTTGAAGTGGTGCAAGACTATTATGTCGTTTGTGAATGCAACATGATGCTCAAGATTAATAGACTTATTGAATCGAGTGCAATTACAAAAGAGTTTCAGAAAATGAGCCTTAAAAACTTCTCGACGGATAATGTTCATCCCAAAGTTGTAGAAATGAAAAGTAAAGTGAAACAGTATTATGCAGCCTTTGAAGCAATTAGAGGTTTCAGACAAAACAGCATTATGCTTGTGGGACAACCTGGGTGTGGCAAGACACACTTATTAACCGCGCTATCTAACTATCTGATCCATTCAAAGCAAGTGCCTGTTCTATACTTTCCATACAAAGATGGCTTGAACAAGATCGCTGCTAACAATTTTGAACGTAAAATGGAAATTATGACTCAGATGAAAGAGGTTGATGTCTTGTTCATTGACGATTTATTTAAGCCAATCGGTGGCAAAGTTAATGTGAAGTCGTGGCAGACTGAGGTCATCTTCGAAGTGGTCAACGCTCGTTATTTGAGCAACAAACCTTTATTAATATCTAGTGAATTGTCTCTTGATGACATGCTTTATATCGATGAGGCTTTAACTAGTCGACTGTTTGAAATGACGCAAGATTTCATAGTAACTATTCAGAAGGATAAGAAAGTGAATTATCGATTGCGCAAACTATTCGAAAAAAGATAGAGAGAGACCCATCCCCTTATCGGAGGGAGAATAGATGACGAAACAACAGGAAAAAACGTTTTATTTTTAGTAAATGGATATAAAGCATTTAAAAGTGTAGTATTAACAGTTCGTTATGAATCAGATATGGGAGGTAGCAGTTTGAATCCAATATTTTTAGGTTTTGGAGTAAAACCGTATGCAGTTATCATATGGCGTAAAGGGGATGAGAATAAATCGAAAACAATTTGCTTTGACGAGTGTGAATTACAAACAGCATTAGCAATGCATATTAATCCTAATGGCTTTTATCATCGATATGAGCCCCAAATTTATTACTCTGCATAGAGGGAGAATATGATTACACTTAGGAGGGAAAATTTATGTTAAAAGAGAGAGCGCTAGTTATTACACCGGATGTTTTGGATTCAATGATTACAGACTACCATTGGATGGTTAACGCTATCAAAGAAATGCGAGAAGAAATGGTCATAGGGGCAAAGACGGCACAATATGGTATTGAGGCGTCATTACCAAAGGCAGTAGGCGGGATAGGTGATCCAATTATGCAAGAGGCTATTAGACGATCGAAAAATAATAAACGTGTTGCAGATTACGAGAAAAAGATATTAGAGGTTCAGAAACTTCTTGAAAAAGTTACAGGCGATAGGGAGATTCAAGTATTAAATTGGATGTTAGATGGAAAATCTAAGCGTTGGATAGCAAAAAAAATGGAATTGAGTCACACACAAATACAAAATATTAAAGAAAATATTTTAATCAAAATGTTAGCTTAAAAAGGATCCCTCATATAAATTGAGGGATCCTAAAACTTTTTATTGGCCTGAAACTTTGTCTACTTGTGTTGTTGTAAATCTTTTTATAAAGGATAACTTTTTTTCCATCTGGCAATTTGGTAATTCTTCTTGCATTTTAACTAATCGTCTCTTAGGGATACACTGAATGAAAGCAATCAGTAGTAACTTTCCATACTTTCCAGAGTTGCCATACTTTAAATATTATGTGAGTTAGAAATAATAATGTAAACTAGGCTATAGGCAGGTTAGGTAAGATTTATATTTTGAATTTAGGGAAAGCCAATAGTTCCAAAGTTAATGCGCACAACTTAATAGTATATAAATGGATTTTTCTATCGGTCGTAGGTAATTACGATTTCAAACTTTCCAAAGTTGCCATACTTTAAACATTATGTGAGTTAGAAATTATCATGTAAACTAGATTTAGGCAAGGTAGCTAAGATTTTCTTCTGTTTGTATTATATTTTGAATATAGGGAGAAACAACAACGATAACAAAAGTATATAAAAAGATTTTATCAATCGGTCGTAGGTAACTACGACTTTTTATTATGCCTAATCTCGTCTTTTTCGAACTTGTAGACGTTAAAGAATAAGTTTTTAAATGTTACCGTTACACTATTTTAGGAAAAGGAGGGCTAGTGCTATTAAAAGAAAGTTGTATCATTTTTTAGGATGAGGAGGTGTTATCAGCAAAAAATGATTTCTCTATGTATCGAACGAAGTTGTCCTTTAAAAGGAGGGTGTTTGCTTAATGGCATTTGAATTTAAGGAAGTAAAGCAGTTAGCTGCAAACTTAAAAGAACTCACTATTACAACTGAGAAGATACACAAAAAAGTGGCTGAGAGAGTTGCCCAAATAGCTATTCAGAAAGTGAAAATGCTTACACCTGTAGATAATAATCGGTTTCGTGATAACTGGAAATACCATATTGTTAAAGAGGGTAATAATTTTATCATTATTATTTATAATCAGTTAGAATATCCGCTTTTTGTTGAGAAAAGGCATAATGTTATGACTGGACGAACAGTAGGTTTTGTAGATGGTCAATATATACTTAAACTCACGGAACAAGAAATGGAACATCTTATACCTCAAATGTGGGAACACGAAATCGAGAAGGAATGGAGGCGTAAAATGGGTGGTTAATGTAACAGATCGTATTAAAACGTTAGCAATCATGCAATTACGATCTTTGTATCCCGATAACAATCAATATCAAATTTACAATAAACCTGTTAAGCAAGACTTAAAATTACCTGCATTTTTAGTTCGAATCATAAACGTGCATCAAGAGCGAAGTATGAAGAATCAAGCAATTCGGACCTATTCATTTAGCATCGTCTATTTACCATCTACAGATGAAATAGATGATGAATGCTTAAATGTACTGGAAGTTATTCAAAACAACTTTAAATACCTTGCGGATAGTTTCCAAATACATGAAATAGAAGGGGAAATAGTTAATGAAACACTAATGATTAATTTTCAAGTGAAAGCGAGACTTTACGACAGTCAAGAAGAAGCGAAAATGAAAACATTGGAGGGCGTTGGATTTGACACAAATAATGACTTTTAAACAAAAAACAGTGAAGCAGCCAGGGAATAAAAAATTCTCTAAGGCTGCTTTTTTAGATAGCGCTCAATCTTCAAAAGAGCGTTTAGAGTATCAAGTTGTGCTTCAAGATGGCGTAACTTATACAAAAATAGAAGCTGATAAACAAGTATCCGAGTGGAAACAAAAAGGAGGAATTGCATAATGGGTGGAATTTGGGAAACGCAAAATAAAGTACGTCCTGATGCTTATATTAATTTTGAAACAAACAGTTTAAATACAATGGGACTTGATTCTAATGGGGCTCTAGTTGTACCTGTGACACTTGATTGGGGTGAGGTTGGTAAGTTTATTAAACTCTCTTCAAATACAAAGTCTAGGAGCTTATTCGGTAAAGCACTGAGTGATATTTTACCTCTTCGAGAAGCTTTTAAGGCTACTGGAAATGTTTATTTGTATAACCTTAATGGCGTTGGTGAGAAAGCGAAAGCGACAGTTGAAGGATTAACAGCTACTGCGAAGTTCGGTGGAACTGATGGAAATAGGATTCACATTATTACGACAACTGGATTAGACGGTTCTACAACAGTAAAAACCTATTTTGACGGTATTCAAGTGGACTTACAAAAGGTGATTACTTTCGAAGATTTAAAATCAAATGAATATGTATTGTTTAATGGTTCATTACCAACAGGTGATGCTACTTTGACTTTAGCTGGTGGAACAACAGTAGCTGCTACAAACGAGTCCATATCGGAGTTCGCGTCTGCATTGGATACTTTGAATTTTAAGGTAGTAGCATATGGGACTGCTGACAATTCAATAAAAGAGCTACTTGCCTTAAAGGTAAAAGAACTGCGAGAACAAGCAGGTAAACGCGTTACATTCGTTACGAATAATTATAATGCTGCAGACCATGAAAGCACAGTATCGATTAAAAATGGCGTCACACTTGATGGTGGGGAAATCTTAAGTGCACATGAGGCGGTGTACTGGTTTGGTGCAGCATTTGCAGCATCCACTGTAGGTTCATTAACATATGCAAAATATCCGGGTGCAATAGAAGCGGAAGCGATGACCAATGATGAAGTCATTAAAGCATTACAAGACGGTCATATTGTCTTCACTTTCAATAATGATGAAGTAGTAGTAGAGCAGGATATAAATACTTTCCATTCATTTACACCGTCTAAAAACCAAGATTTCCGTAAAGGAAAAATCGATCGAGGAATGACTATTGTTGAAAATAACACACGCCACATTTTCCGAAAATACTTCATCGGTAAAGTGAATAATAATGAAGATGGAAGAGATTTATTTAAGAAGCAATTAATGAAAACAGTGCTCGATCCATATGTTCGGTTAGGGGTTATCCATCCATATCTGCCTGAAGATATTACTGTTGAGCAAGGTGATGAAAAAGATGCCGTATTTGCAGTGATTGGTATCAAGTTTATCGATGCAATGGAAAAATTATATATGCGCGTTGAGTGTAAATAAAAGGGGGAAAATTAGATGGCAGCGAACGTAATGCAAACAAAAGACGCAATGTCCTCACGTGAGGGCTTGGTATTTATTAATATTGAAGGGCAAACATATGAATTTGCAGAAATTCTTAAATTCAAGGCGGAAGTAGAATACAACAAAGTAGAAGTAAAACGTTTAAATGCTCGTATGGAAGGTTCAAAAATTGTCGGAGCAAAAGGTGTCGGTGAAATGACGATGTATTACCATCGCCCCGAGGTTCGAGCGATGGCCATGAACTATCTACGTTCAGGGAAATCGCCAATGTTTGATGCAACAATTGTCAATGCGGATATTACTAGTGCAGCTGGTAAACAAACCGTGGATGTCCGAAATATTGTTCCAGATAAAACACTACTAGCAATGCTTGATGCAGATAGTGCAGACACACTAAAAGACGAATTTTCATTCACATTTGACGATTTTGAAATCTTAAACCAATTTAGCGTTATCCAATAAGGAGGAAACTGTAAATGAGTAACTTTAAAGCATTCATGAAAGAAAATGTAATGGCGGTAGAACCTATCGAGTTATCCCTACAACGTTTTGCAGAACCTATTAAATTACGACCTGTTCCATCTGAAGAAGCGGATTTGATTAACGATAGATGTTTTAAAAATGTAGCCGGCAAAAGAGGACGCCAAGAACGAGTATTTGATCCAGTAGCATACAACCGTAGATTAAACGTAGCAGCTATCGTATACCCAGACCTAAATAATACAGAATTACAACAATCTTATGGCGTAAAAGGTGCAGAGGCCTTATACGGAAGAATGTTTCTAGCAGGTGAAACATCGCTGATTTCAGAAAAAGTATCCGAAATTAGCGGAAGTGATATTACGCTCGAAGATGAAGTGGAAGAAGTAAAAAACTAATACAAGGCAGTGACGATGAGCGCGACGGACTAGCATTTTATGCACATGTTGCGCTTCATCGGTTCAATATACTGCCTAACTCGTTTTTAAGTATGGATCGCAAAGAGCGCGCATTCATTATCGCAAGTTTGGATATAGAACTTGAAAAAGAGGCAGAGGCCTCGAAAAAGTAATAAGGTAATTATAATTTTATAAAAAAGACATGCCTTGTTGGGTATGTCTTTTTTAGCCCTAAAATGAGGTGAGTGTTATGTCAGTGCGTACAACCATGACCTTGACCGATAGAATGACGGGTACTCTTCATAAGATGATGAAAGCTATGAATAGTACAATCCGAACGATGGAGCAAATGCATATATCATCCAATAGAGCAGGGGATATGCGTAGCCTGCAACGTGCAACGGTCGTTATCCAGAGTGCTAGTGTAGCTTTTAATAGATTAGGGACGAGTGCAAGACTAGCAAATCAAAGTATTAGTAACGTGGGTGTTGGATTTATAGGGACTTCGGGAGGGATAGCAGCCGCCACAAGCGGAGTGGATAAATTTTTGAGTAAATTTGTAGGTTTTGCTTCTAAACTTTTGTCGGTAAAGAATTTAACTGAGGGTTTTAAAAAGTTAGCAAACGCATCTGATTCATATAGTAATACCAATGCGAAGCTTGCGAATATGAATGACGGTTCGCAAACACAAGCGGAGTTACAGGATAAGATTTATAGAGCTTCTCAGCGTAGTTTAAGCTCTTATGATGAGATGGCTACTAGTGTTGCTAAATTAAACATTAGTGATACTTTTAGTAGCAATGATGAAGCTATCCGTTTCAGTGAGCTGATGAATAAATCTTTCGCTGCTTCAGGAGCTAGTAGTCAAGAAAAGGCTGAAAGTATAAAACAATTAACGCAAGCAATGGCTTCTGGAGGATTGCAAGGTGATGAGTTTACATCGATCGCAGAAAAGGCTCCATTGCTTGCAGATGCAATTGCAAATTCGTTAGGAAAAAGTACAAGTGAACTAAAGCAAATGTCATCAGATGGAGAAATTACAGCGGATATTATTAAAAATGCATTATTTAATGCTGCTGACGAAATTGAAGATAAATTCAGTAAAACGCCGATAACATTTTCAGATGCCATGACTGTATTAAAAAACGATGCGCAAAATGCATTTGAACCTATATTTAAACGATTCAGCGAATTTGTTAATTCGGACGCATTTGGGGTTTTAGCAGGTCATGCAATGATGTTTATTAATCTATTTGTAGCTGGATTATCACTTGTTTTTGATGCTCTTGAGATGATTTACAACACAATCGGTGCGGTAGGAACATTTATGTATGATAACGCTAATTGGGTGGTGCCTATACTCGTAACAATGGGTGTTGTTCTAGGATCAATTGTAGCAATTTTGCTAACTAAATATGCTGTTTTAGGTTTGGTTAGGACAGCAACCCTTGCGTGGGCTGCAGCACAATGGATAGTTGATGCTGCTTATTTAACAAGCCCTATTACGTGGGTCATCATTGGAATTATTGCAGTTATTGCTTTAGTTGTAACCGCAATGGTGATGTGGGGTGAACAGACAGCTGCTGTATTTGGTGCAATTGTTGGAGGTGTTTATTGGCTAGGTGCTGCCTTCTATAACGTTATGATCGGTATAGCTAACCTTGCTATTACCGTTGCTGAATGGTTCGTTAACACATGGAATCAGGCAATATTTTTTGTACAACTAGCATGGATTGCCTTTAATCTGATGGTTAGAACTGTATTAGATGCCATAGGAAATAATATTATTAGCGTAGCTGAGTGGATTGCAAATACCTTCAACGATTTAGTATATGGTATACAGATGGCATTTTATACGATGGGTACTATGGTGCTGAAAACGGTTGGTGGTATAGCAGATGGTATTTTTAACGTCATTAATAAAGCATTAGGCGGAATATCTGATCTTATCAACGGTGCAATCGGTGGAGTAAATAAATTCATAGGTTTACTTAATGGTGTGTTGGATACCGATCTTAATAAGATAGGTACAGTAGATTTAAAATTAAGTAGTGGTGCAACTAACTTTGGGGAAACGCTTCAAAATCTTATTAAAGCGCCTACAAAGGCTGACAAGATTACTCTAGGAAGAATGAACACCGCTGGGGATTATATGAATAATGTTACTATGCCGACTGCACCAATCAAAAAACAATTTGAGCGTTTAGATTACAAAGACTTAGGTAATGCATACGACAAAGGATACGAATTAGGAAATTCTCTTTCACTTGCTGGCAGTGAAAAAATAAATAGTTTGGTAGATAAAGCTAAAGGGCTAGCGGGATTAGGGAACAAAGATGAAGAAAATACTAATTCATTTCCATCCAGGTTGACAGATGATGCTGTAAAATCAGCACCTTCAGATTCAGGTCTTGGTCAAATAAATGCACCTTCACAATCAGGTCTTGGAAAAAACGCTGATGATAATCAAAAACTTAATGGTGGAAATATAGATAAAGTTGGCAAGATTGAAGACAAAATCAATCTAGCAGACGAATATCTCGAATTATTTAAAGATATTGCGGAAGGTAAAGCGATCAATAACATTGTGTCGCTTACACCAAATTTACAGGTCCATAATAATTTTGAAGATACAACCGGTAGTGCAATGGAAAAAATGCTTAATAAATTCGGTGATTTATCTAATACGAGTGGCAACGTTGTTAAAATAAATGACTATGTATCACAAGCATTGAATGTTCCGGTTAGGGATGAAGTTGCAGTATCAAACGAAGTACGAGAGAAAATTTCTGCTTCACCTATAGCAAATACTAGTAAAGATGTTGTGCAGCATATTCAAAGTGAACCGAAGTTTTATTTCACTGGTGATATTCGGGAAAAAGTGGATGTTCATGAAGTTGTAAAGTTTATTACACAAGGTTTGAAAGATGAGCAGAATCGTTCGGTAGAGGGGGTATATGGATGATAGGAATCTATTTAAGTGCTAACAATGACAAAGAAGGATTTCGTATCCCTGTAAATCCGCCAGAATTATCATTTAAACAGGATGCAGATGGAGAAGAATTTGCAGTCGCTAAGATTGGAACTGTTAAAGTGCCTAAACCTATGAAATTACCCGAGTTCTCATTCTCCTCGTTTTTTCCGGCGCAAGATACACATTATGCTGAAACACAATTTATTGAACCTAAAAAGTATATTGAGCAAATAAAAAAGTGGATGGCCGAAGAAACGGTTATCCGCTTTGTTTATGTAGGTGGTTCATTCTCTATTAACGACCAGTTTACTATTGAAAGCTTTGAAGCAAAAGATCAATTTGGTACGTCCGACGTGGATTATACTATCTCTTTTAAAAAGTATGTGCCATTTGGATTTAAAAAAATGGAACTTGTTCATAAGAGTAATGTACCAACTGTATCTGCCAAGAAAAAGACAGTGAAGAAAGTTGTGAAAAAGGAAGCTCCAAGAGAAAACTCTAAGCAAATACCACAGACGTATAGTTTAGTAAAGGGTGATTCGCTTTGGAAAATCGCGCAAAAGTATACCGGAAACGGAGCAAATTATAAAGCATTGCAAACCTTGAACGGGATTAAAGATAGTGATTTAAGGAAGTTGCCAATTGGATTAAAAGTGAAAATTCCGCCTGAATGGACGGCCAAGAAATGAGGTGGTAGGTATAGAAGTATTAATTGATAATCGAGATGGAAATATATACGAAGTGCCTGTCACTTCACTTAGTTGGAAGACTGAAAAAACAGGGAAAGCATCAGAGCTTAATGTTACTTTGCTGAATTCTAAGCCACTTGAAAATAAAATTGAATCGGGTGCGATTGTAAGAGTAGTTGATGGAAAACAGAAAGTATTTTATGGCTATTCCTTTAAAGCAAGTTTTAGCAAGGATAGCGAATTTAATATTCTTGCTTTTGATCAACTAAAGTATTTAATGTATGAAGATACTTTTGTTATTCCATCGATGTTAGCAGAAAAAGCCATTGAGCGTATTTGCAGTATGGCAAATCTTAAGTTAAGTTCTATTGCGAAAACAGGCTTTACAGCGCCAGGTATGGTGGAAGAAAATAAGAAGGCATTAGATGTCATCATGAAATACATTGATTCCGCTATTGTGGCTACAAACCAGAGCTTTGTTTTTATGGATGATTTCGGCTCACTAGCATTGCATAATATTAGCGATCTTGTTATACCACCTACAGATTTTTATATTGGTGAAGAAAGTCTTTTGTATGACTTTGATTACTCGGTATCAATTGAGGATTCTTATAATCGAGTAAAACTCGTATTAGATGATAAAGAGGCTTCCAAGCGAAGAGTATTTATTGCGCAGGATAGCAGCAATATCGCTAAATGGGGTCAGCTGCAATATTACAAAAAGGTAGACGAAAATATGACACCCGCCCAGATTGAAAGCTTATTGAATGTATTACTCGCGGTTCACAACAAAGAAAAAAAGGAATTATCCTTAAAGTGCTTAGGTGATTGGCGAGTACGAGCTGGAAAGATGGTATTTATCTATATCGAAAAATTGGGGATTAAAAAGTTGTTTTTGGTTGAGACATGTACACATGATTGGTCCGCTAAAGTCCATACAATGAGCTTAGAATTGAAGGTGGTTTCATGAGTTTACTAGAGTTAATTAAAACGACAGCACTAGCAGCATTTCAAGCGTCCAATCCAGTAAATATTGTTTTGGGAAAAGTCATTGAAGCAAAACCGTTAAAAATAGAAATTCACTCGAAACTCATTTTGTCTGATGAGTTTTTACTTGTTGCAGAGCATCTTACTAGACATGAAAGGGTTGCTAGTATTCAGTTCGAATATCCGAAAGATTACACAAAAGGCCAAATTGGTGATGAAGGAAAACAGACAAGTTCGAAACGACAAAATCAAGGCGAAGCAACTGCGGTGCCTTATGAAGAATATGAAATGAAATATTTAAAGCTCGTCGTAGAAGATGGTTTAAAAGAAGGCGATAAAGTAGTAATGCATCGAGTACAAGGTGGTCAAAAGTATTTTGTATCCGACAGATATAGAGAGGGGGAGAGCATATGGCACTACCAACAGAAGCAATAACGATCACCCCTGATATTGAAGTAATGGACGCTGTTGAATTACCTACTCGCACTTATCATTTAGATTTTAAGCGAGGTTGCTGCAGTGGTTTAATTGATGGTCAAAAAGCTATGGAACAAGCGATTTTTAAAGTGTTAAATACCATTCGCTTTGAGCATCTAATTTATACAAACAATTATGGTTTTCAAAACATGGTTGGCTATGATGAGTTGTATGTTCGTGGGGATTTAGGAAGGCGTATACAAGATGCCTTATTACAAGATGAACGTATTACATCATTAGAAAATTTCAGTCTGGAATTTACTTCAAAAGATGATGTGTTTATAACATTTGTTGCTCGAACAATTTATGGCGATGTTAGCCTGTTAAAGGAGGCGATTAGAATTGCTTGAGTATTTAGAATCGCGCTCATTCGATAGTCTTTTAGCTGAACTGCTTGCACGCGTGCCAGATGATGTTGATAAGCGTGAAGGTAGTGTCATTTACGATGCCCTTGCACCTACAGCATTAAAGTTAGCTGAAACATATTGGGATATGTCCGTATTATATCGTCGTACTTTTGCACAAACTGCGGACGGAGATGATCTTGAAAAGCGAGTAAATGAGCATGGAGTCGAACGAAAAAAGGCAGGAAAGGCTATTCGCCGAGCGTTATTTACAGATGGTGATAGCCAACCTCTTGATGTGACTAAAAATAGCCAATATCGATTAGAGGCAATTGTCTACAATGTAATTGAACGA
Organism: Lysinibacillus sp. 38-6; assembly: GCF_046245175.1. GTDB lineage: Bacteria > Bacillota > Bacilli > Bacillales_A > Planococcaceae > Lysinibacillus. The sequence goes on along the minus strand of NZ_CP176417.1, from coordinate 1,989,728 downwards.
TTAGATGCTGGTGAATACAAAGTAGAAGCCCAGACAGCAGGTGCAATTGGTAACAAGGATTATGGAGAAATGCTTCCGCTAGAAGCAAATAATAAGCTAGGTAAAGCCGTATTAGCTGATGTACTTGTGCCTGGTGAAGATGATGAAACAGATGAGTCCTTATATTTAAGATTTGTCGAACATATCCGTGAAAAAGCTTTTGGAGGTAATCGTGCGGACTATAAGAAAAAGCTGAGAGCAATTCAAGGCGTTGGTGGTGTACGTTTGCGTCGAGCTCCATATGGTGGCGGAACAGTAAAAGCAATCATTATTGATTCTGATTTTAATGCTCCAACACCTGACTTTGTATCCTATGTTCAAGAGCTTATGGACCCATTAGAGTTTAAAGGTGAGGGATATGGTACTGCACCTATTGGTCATGTAGTAACGGTAGAAGGTGTAGGGAAAAATCATATCGAAGTTGAAATTGAACTGTTTTTGAATGGTGCATCTATTGGACAAATTGAAACACAAGTAAGTGAAACGTTAGAAACGTATTTTGCTGAATTGCGTGGAAATTGGTTTAAAGATTTAGACATCAATGTTCGTATTACTCATATTGAATCTCGGCTATTAGAGATTGAAGGAATTGAGGATATTGCTTCCACATTGTTGAATGGTATAGCTACTAATATTAACTTGGTCGAAGAAATTCCGGTACTTTCTAACGTAATACTGAAGGAAGTGAATACATGACCAATGCTTTTTTAGAGGAATTACCATTCTATTATCAAAATATAAAAGAGTTTCGAGAGTTGTCCAATACAGTTACGCTTAACTGGGATAAACTTGACGAAGCTCTTTTTGGTGTGGATAATGATCAATTTATTTTAACCTCTAGCGAGGCTGCTGTAGCTATTAGGGAAAAAGATTTTGGCATTCGCGCAGATCCGAAGAAAGAGACGTTAAAATTTCGTAAACTCCGCTTACTGGCCAGAATGCAAGAAAGTGCACCTTATGTTTTGGAGTACTTAACAAAGGCCCTATCAGGATTAATCGGAGAAAATAACCATCAGATTTTATTAGATATTAATGAATTTCAAATGGAAGTGGCAATTGAAGTTGAACAAACGACTTATTATAACGAAGTTGTACAGTTAGTTGAACGGATTGTTCCGTTAAATATTGATTTAATGACAACAATTTTAGCGTTAAAAGAATGCCTCATTATGATAGGCGGCACCTATGCTTGGCCTATCAATTACAAAATATGTGGTCGTTTTAAAACTGCAGCAACGCATGGCGCTTTAGGCAAAGAAATTTTAGCAGTGTCGGATGAAATTTATAGCTTCGTTACGAACAATCGTATATGTGGTCAATTTAGAGCAGGGGGTGTGCGTCAGTGAATGAAATACAACCATTAATGATTGATTTAACACAACAATTTTTAAGTAACCTTACAGTTAGTGCAAAGGTAACGATAGATGGTGTTGTCTATAACAAAGAAATCTATCATACTAGCACGAAGTTTGGTCTAAGAAAATACGTGAAATTGTCAACCGAACAAGGTCTTGTAACACGCGCTGCTTTAGTCGATAGTTACGGCCGCGAATTATATGTAAAGACAATGAACTATCAGAAAGGTTCGAAGGGGTATGTTATCGCATTTCCTCTCCAACTTGAATCAAAGGAAGTGACAGTAAATGAGTAAGCAAATGAATGGTGAAATACCACTGAATTTTAAGAAAAACCCATACGAACGTACTGAATGGCGTGATGACGCAACAGATCCGGTGACTGGTGAGGTTATCGAGGAAGGTACTCCATACATGTCGGAGTATGCAAATAATTTTGAGTGGGGAATCTATAACGCTTATCGCTTTATGATTGACATGTATCGACAATTGGAACGTATGCGAATCCAAATGGAACTAGATGGCCGTGTACCCGGTAACGGCGGAACGTTTGCTGATACACTCGATGGCAGCACAAATAAAATCAAATTGGACACATCCATGACCGATATTATCGAGGCTGTCATTATAGGAACAACTACTTTAAAAGTGGCTAGTGTTAATGGATTTACACCATTTACGCAGGTCACTATTTTTGATGATGTGGCAAGTGAGGATGTTGTAATTACAGCAGTTGGTGCAGACACAATTACGGTATCAGCACTAATTAATGCCTACAAAAAAGGCGCTAAAGTGGCTCGAAGTAAGGTTCAAATTGATACGGTTAACGCTGAAATGGGTGTCGGTGATTGGCAGACATTTAACGTTGAATTAGTGGAGGTGGTTTGAGGATGGTTCAATATTATTACGACAAGTATACGGCGATAGCTAACACGGTCTATGTAGATAGTTCGCCGTGGGTGACTGCGAGCGTGTCGGCTTACGCTTTTAGCGGTTACGCAAAATCTTACAGTTACAATACGCAAGCTAACACTTACCACGAATCGGCGACTATATGGGGGGCTGCCGACGCCATACAGACAGGCGACGTATGCTACCTTGTATCAGGGGGGTTGTTGTATAAAATCGTTGCACAATACCCATCAACCGCAAACGCCGCGATACCGTCACAAACGTATTATAAGGATAAAACCTCTAATACAACATCTACTTACTATTCACGCGGCGCCCTAGTAAAAAGCAATATCCCAGCAGAGGAAGGCACCTATCCGGCAAACGGACGACATTCTGACGGGTATTGGTACGTGAAAGGCGCGGCTGTTCCTGTAAATACAGCTGGAATGAAATTAAAAAAGAGTATACTGATAAAACAATATACGAATAACAGTTATTATAACGGAGAGGTTATTACAATTGATTGTACCAATGCTGTTCTTGGTGATTTAATAATACTGTATGGTGTATCAGATTATCAATTCATTCAAACTGGTAAGTTATCAGGTTTTGAACGTATAGAAGAACACCCCACTTATCATGGACGTAGTATCTTTATAAAACAAGTAACAGCTGCAGAAGCTGGGAAGAAAATAACATCAACAATTTCGGGAGGATCGTCTGGTTCAGCGGCTGCATTAGAAATTGTTTTCTTACTATATGAGCAAACAAGTTACTGGGGAAAAAAAGAAGTTAATTTTAATGCTAATAGAACAGGCGACTTGAAGATGGATTTTGATATTACAACAAAATTCTCTGTTCTATTTTTTGCTACAAATCCACAGGCAACGGGCGGAACAGATGCAAGCTTGTATATTCCAAATAATTATAATAGAAGTGTGGCTTTAAATATTTCTTGGATGTATAGTGGTGGTTACGATTTTGGACCTCGATTAGGGGCAAGTATACCGTACAGTAAACTCAACTGGAATAATCAAGGTAATGATGTGAAGATTCCTTATCTAGTTTTAGTGCCGTTTAATAATAAGCCAACTTTAAGTTTATCTTTACCGACTAACAACCAAAGATTATATGAAAATGACACAATCAACATTTCGGGCGATGCATACGATGCAGATAAAGACCAGTCGGTAACAGCGTACTATCAAATTAACAACGAAGCACGCAAAGTTCTGGCAACTAACCTAAGCCAAACGCAAATCTCATTATCTAAGCAACTAACCTTCAAAGGTGGCAAATTGTACGATGGTGAAACGGCACTCACAGGCACGCTTACTGATGGCGTAGCACATACGTTAAAAGTATGGGCTGAGGACAGCGAGAAATCATCGTCTGCGATTGCTGAGCGTACTTTCTATGTCGTGCCTAACCGAGCGCCTTTATTGACTGTAGACGCTGTTGTTCCTTCTGGTGTAGTTGATGCGGACAAGTTTAAAATTAGCGGTACAGCTTCTGACCAGGACGCCAATTCAACCGTTACGGTAACAAGACGTATTAATGCAGGAAATGCTGTGGAAATCTACAACGGTGCAGGTGGAGCTTGGGAATTTGATTTAGCACTTTCGCAACTTGTAGTTGGTCAAAATACGATTGTTATTGAGGTCGTGGATAACTACGGGGCAAAGACTAGCAAGACGGTAACACTAAATAAAAAAGCAATAAAAACACCTATATTGCAATCTGTCGCTCGTTATAAAATCGAGCCACCGAAGGGATCTGCGATGGGTGTTTTATTATTTATACAACGTGATGAGGAACTGGATATTAAGGTTGAGCTATCCATGACTTTAAATGGTGAGCAGGAACAGTATGAAACGTTGACACCTGCTAACACAGCACCAGTTCAACAAGGTATAGTGGAGGATACCTTTGAATACGAGGGCTTAGAAGCGAAGCAAAATATCATCCTTAAAATCACGCCATCACGTACAGATTTATCGTTTAATCACAAAATACATCTAATTTCCGGGGCGGTGGACTAATGGCATTTCAATATAAAGTACGTAACTCAGACGGTACATTAGGTGATAGAAAGAAATTCGGGCTCGAAGAAACTCCAGAAGAAAAAACGGAACGATTAGAAGCTACAAACGCTCAATTAGCCTATGAATCGGTTATGAAGGACTTAAGAATCGAAGAGTTAAATAGTAATCAAGCAGATTTAACTTATCAACTGATGATGAAAGGGGTTTTGTAAAATGGATTGGTTAAAAATGATTAATGGCTTTTACCCTAAATACTGGACGAAGGAAATGGTTGGTGATGCTGTAGAGGCTGGAAAAATAACAGCAGAACAGTATAAAGAGATTACAGGCGATAAATATTCACCAACGAAAACGCAAGCATAAGCTTAGCGTTATTTTTTATGCTGTGAGAGTAAACGAGATAACAGGACTTGGTTCTGTTTCTCGATACATCTCATAGCTTTTTATTTTACTTGAATAGCAAAGGAATGTGATGGGATGGGTGTAGCTGCAATAAATGAAATTGCTACCAGCCAAGCGGTTTGGGCAATAGCTTGTTTAATTATAGCGTTTGGAGCATTTCGCTATTTAATAAGCAAAAATGATAATCTGATGGACCGAGCGGAAGAACGGGAAAATAAATTAATGGATCACTTGGAACGCTCTAATGAATCGCAGGAAAGAACAGCGATCGCACTTGAAGGCATGAATCGATCGTTGAATATATTGGAAGGTCGAGTCGATCGTATTGAAAAACATTCGCTGCAAAATAAAAACAATGAAAAGGATGATGAATAATGGATTTAACAAATATTTTTATGATTGCAATCGTAATGGTAGCTATCGTACTCGCTATAGCAGAGGTACTGAAGAAGACATTCAAAATTAATACACAATACATGCCACTCACATCGGTAGTGATTGGTATTTTTATTGGTTTAGGTTGCTGGCCGTTATCAGAACATCCGTTGTATGTCATGTTAATGGCTGGCTTTGTGGCCGGGCTAACAGCCTCGGGAACATTTGATTTATTAAAGGCGGCAAAAAAAGAAGGACAGCAATAATGGCTTACACTTTAAAACAAAATCTATTACCATCAATTAAATATCCAATAAAAGCACCTTACATCATGACACCACAGTATATTACAGTACACAACACGGCAAATGATGCATCTGCAGCCAATGAAATTAAATACATGATAACTAACGATAATCAGGTATCCTATCACGTTGCCATTGATGATGTAGAAGCCATTCAAGCAATCCCGTTCAATCGTAACGCTTGGCATTGTGGAGATGGTCAAGGGATGGGTAATTGTAAATCAATCGGTGTTGAAATTTGCTACAGCAAAAGTGGGGGAGCTCGTTATATTGCTGCTGAGGAAAATGCAGTTAAGTATATCGCTTCGTTATTAAAACGCTTTGGTTGGGGCATAGAACGTGTGAAAAAACATCAAGATTGGAATGGAAAATACTGTCCGCATCGAATTTTAAGTGAACATCGTTGGATTAGCTTTTTAAAACGAATTGAAGAATCGTTGAAGCTAACAAACACTATTCAACAAAAGGAGGAACCTAAAATGACAAATACCTTAACGTCAACAGCTAAAGAGGATTTAAAAGGATTGTTGAAAGAGACATATCAGCGCGGAATCTTAAAGCTAGACCATAGCGAGAAAGTAGGTTCTATGACAGATGGTGAAGCACTAGGATTGTTAATTTCGGTTGTAAAACGGACGTTATAAGACAGAATAAGACCAAGATAGCTTAATGGCTGTCTTGGTCTTTTTTGGTTTATTCACTTTGCAATTCTTTTCACGCGCTGTGATCAGTGTTTTCTCTCGGTTTTTGTACATCGTAGAATCCTTCAATGTTCAACCCTCTCTTTTTCTTAAAATAAACAACAATGTTCATAATAACTAATATTAAACATAGTGAGTAAATGTATTGGAGTAATCAAAAAAAGATAAAAAGGAGCGCTTCAAATCCTTTAACATCAAGGATTTGAAGCGCTTTTCATTTTTACTGCTATATTTAAGGTTTCAAAACCACTTTAATACAGTCTTCCTGTTTTGTATCGAATATTTCATAACCATGCTTGGCTTTTTCAAGAGGGAGGACGTGTGTAATAATGTCTCCGGCATTCACTTTACCGTCAGCGATTAAGTTATAGACATGGGGCATGAGATGAACAACTGGGGCTTGTCCCGTACGAATTGACACATTACGCTGGAAAATATCTCCGAGTGGGAAGGCATTGTATCGACCACCATATACACCGGTAATTTGGATCGTTCCGCCTTTACGTACAGCTTGACTGGCAGTGACAATGGCGCCCATTGCACCACTTTGAAGTTTTACGCCACTGGCAAGAAATTCGAGCGGCGTCATTTTTCCGCTCATCCCGACACAATCAATGACAACGTCTGCACCGCCTTTGGTGATCTCTTTCAAATATTCACCACAATTTTCATGGTCTTCAAAATTAACGATTTCAACGTTATTTGTTTTCTTTGCATGTTTAAGACGATACCCAATATAGTCAACTGCGATGACTCTTTCGGCACCTTTCAACCAAGCAAATTTTTGGGCTAATAGTCCAACGGGTCCGCAGCCAAGAATAACGACAGTATCTCCTTTCTTTACTCCGGCATTTTCTACACTCCAATAAGCAGTAGAGGCAGCATCGGCAAGGAGCACGAGACTTTCATCAGGCACTTCGGATTGCTCTGGAATTTTGAACGGAATAAAATTGCCATATGGAACACGCATATACTCTGCCTGTCCTCCCGGAAAACCGCCTGTTGTGTCTGAATAACCAAAATAAGCACCCATTTCGCCATTATCGTTTGCATTATCACACTGACTTTCTAATTCATGATTGCAAAACCAGCATTCACCGCATGCAATATTAAAAGGAATGATAATTCGGTCGCCCTTTTTAACCTTCGTTACATCCTTGCCAACTTCTTCTACAATGCCCATCGGTTCATGGCCAATGACATAGTCCTTTCCGATATTCGGAATCATTCCGTGGATTAAATGCAAGTCTGAGCCGCAAATGGCAGTAGTCGTTAAGCGAACAATAATATCGTCCGCCTTTTTTATTTTAGGATCTTGTACTTCTTTAACCTCAACATTTTTTATACCTTGAAAAGTGACAGCTTTCATTAAAAAATCCCTCTTTTTCATTTATTTTTTCGGTGGGGTAGGGAACATTCCTTTTCGATTCATACTTTTAGGGAATAAATCTAACTGTGCGATACTAATTGCATTTTCGGCAGACTTAATATCCAGTTCTTTTTGACCTTGTAGATCATAAGGTTTTAACCATTCTTTTTTTACCATCAGTTCAGAAATTTCGAAATATAAATCAACCATGACATCGAGCTGAGTTCTGAGGATTTTCTGAAGAGCAGGGGAAGCTGTTTCTGTTAAGGCAATGGAAAGATTTCGAATACCGGTCTTTGTTGTAAGTAAAAACTCTAGAGCAACCCCCGAATCAGTTAGCTCGGGCATGCCAATTGAATTGATAGGATCTAAATAGTCTTTCATAGCATTGTCCTCCTAATATTCTAATTCTGATTTAGAGTAGAGCTTAACCATAGCAGTGAGTGCTGGAGTCGATAATTTTACATTTTTGTCTAATAATGCTCTTAAATCGTCATCAAAGACCACACCTTGACTCAGTTTCGATTTAAGTAAACTTGTTGTCATAAAGTTAATGACTTCATGAAATTCCATTGTTTCATGAAGCGCTAATTTTTTCTCAAACACGTCATTTGCACCTCCAGAATTTTCTTTTAAAAGTTTGCCCTATAGCAAGTCTATTTATACAATTCGTCTTACGTTTAAATTGTATTGCTACAACGATATTACTAGCTTCAAAAGATATTATTAGAAGTAAAAATATATTGGTAGAAGGGAGAATAAGTCAATGTAGTGATTTTTAATTTGCTACTGCTACATATTAGGTGCGAGTATGAATGAAAAAAGACTTGCATCATGAAATTAAGTCATGCATGCAAGTCTAGCTGTTAGCTTAAATAGGTTTTTTCAAATAGAAGGAATTTGTAGCGTTGTCATCCACGTAGGAAATGTTCAATGTTTTTTTTGACGACTGCTGGGGGAATGAGTTGGATATGTTCACCTTTAGCATCGCATGTAAAAATGCCTTTGAAAACGTCGGGCATGGCATCGTATTGTTTTTTTAACTGTTCATTAAAGATTTGAAAGCAGTTATAAGAATAGTTTTCTAGCAAGTAAGGTATTAAAAAGGCAGAGCGTAAAATTTCATATTCTTGATAATTATATGGGGTACTTTCGGGACGCTTTTTTAAGATTTCCAACATTTTATTCATTAAAAGGGTTACTTCTTCTTCGCTTGCAAAGGCAGCATAACCTCTAATAGCAGTTAGCCGCATATCTAAATAGCGTTCTTTTTTATAGGCTTTTAGAAAAAAGTCCTTTCCGTCCTCTGGTAAGTCAAATACGAATTGCTTTAATAACGTATTACGTTTGGCAATATCCTTTGTTGTAAAATAAGTCTCCATTTTTATGCTTTTTTCATCCAATTATTCCATCTCCGATCTTTAGATGTTGGTCACAACTTGTTTTAAATTTCATTGCCTTCTTCCATATATTAAATATCGGCTAGAATCGGTACTATTTTTTTACAAGTTTATATATTCCTCACGCACAATTTCAATAAAGTCATTTAAGTAAGAAGGGATATTTTTATCTTTATGCCAAGCTATTTCTGTATAAATGGGGTTTAAGTTTAATGGAATTGGTAGTTCTATTAGTGCGCCACTTGTCAGCTCTTTTTCTACAACCATTCGAGGAAGAAGGGAAATGCCTAATGCCGCCATAACACATTGTTTTATCGCTTCTATACTAACAAATTCAATGACATGCCTTGGATAAATGCCGTCTTGCTGTAGCTTATTTTCAAATTGAGTTCGGTAAGAACAGCCTTTTTCAGTTAATAAAATCGTTTCTTGTGCTATTTCTTCTAATGTTAGCATTTCAGTTGTATTCAAATGATGAGTTGGGGAAGCAACTAACACTAAATCCTCTTTTAGTAATGTTTCAGTATGGATTGTTGAAAGTATCTTTCGAGTATCGGTGATAAAGGCCAAGTCTATATGGTCAGTTTGTAGTAGGCTTTTTGCGATCTCACTTGTATGGACTGGTTTAAAAATAAGTTCTACTTGAGGGTGTAACACTTTAAAGGCTTTAAGTATTTTGGGTAATCGATAGGTACATTGACTTTCTTGAGCACCGATTGTTAAAAAGGCATTTAATTCGTTATCTCCTGTTACCGCATGACGCATTTCTTCATCAAGTCGAATTATTTTTTCGGCATATTGTGTTAATGCTATGCCGGCTTTTGTCAGGTAAATTCGTTTTCCTAATCGCTCAAATAATGATGTACCCAACTCCTCTTCTAATGATTTGATTTGGGCAGTAATACTTGACTGAGCGTAATCTAATATTTTAGCTGTTTGCGTAAAGTTTAACGTCTTTGCGGCTGTTAAAAATGTTTGTAAATGTTTAATTTCCACCTTTTCACCTCTAAATCGGAATTTCCGATTGATACTATCGGTATATTCATCTTTATCGATATACTTTGTCATTATATACTACATTTATTAAATACGGATAGATAGGAGCTTGAAAAATGAAGATTGTAAGTTTTATTGGGAGTTCAAGAAATGGAGGAAATACTGAGCAATTAACAGATATAGTGTTGCAAAATATCGAACATAAAAAAATATATATCAAAGATTTGCATATCAAACCAATTGAAGATTTACGTCATTCGGAAGGTGGTTTTCAAGCAATAAATGATGATTATGATCATGTGATAGAGGAATTACAAAATAGCGATATTGTCGTTTTTGCAACGCCGATATATTGGTACAGCATGTCGGGCACAATGAAAAATATGTTTGATCGATTTAGCCAATCCATACGCGATCAACGTTTCCCAAATTTAAAAGAGCGATTGAAACAACTAACAATAATTGTAGTAATCGTAGGTGGTGACAATCCGAGAATCAAGGGCTTACCTCTTATTCAGCAGTTTCAATACACATTTGAATTTTTAGATATGTCATTGTGGTCATATATTATTGGGGAGGCAAATAAGCCTGGCGAAATCATCAAAGATAAGCTTGCGTTATCACAAGCTACTTTGCTGAATGAAAATATAAAATCACTGCTTGTGAAGGAAGCGGAGTAATAGGAAATCTTTGTTCTTATTGCTTAGGATAGGGGCATCATCTCCAACATTTACTGTCCATTACCAATAAATAAAAAAACATCCTGCGAAAAAATAGGAAATATTTTCTTGACCTTCGCAGGATTTTCTGTTAATTTTGATAGTAACAATATGTTATTAACAAAATGATACTAAGAAAAAACATTTGCTCTATGAAAGAGCGGAAAAAGTGGAGGGATGCAAGATGAAGAAGATGGCAGGGAGCTGGAATCTTTTTGAAATGACGTGGTTAGTGCTGTTTACCACAATCGCTGTCGTGTTTACGGTGATATCAAAGGATTCTTTATTTGGATTTACGGTTTTTATTACCGGTGTGTTATGCGTGGTGCTTGCGGCGAAAGGCAACTTGATGAGTTATGTATTCGGTATGTACAATACGGTCGGTTACACGTATTTGGCTTTTATAAATGGATTGTTTGGAGAGGTAATGCTGAATTTACTATTTTTCGTTCCGATGAATGTCATTGGCTTCTACATGTGGAAAAATAACCGCCAAGAAGACGGCAAGCTAGTTATGCGACAGCTGGATCGAAAAGGGTTGCTGCTAATTGGTATGGGCAGTGTGATTGGCTGTTTGCTAGTTGGATTTGGGCTGTCTTTCATTCCAGGACAAAACTCACCGTACATCGATGCAACTACGACAGTGCTATCTATTGTAGCGACGATTTTAATGGTTCGAAGATTTAAGGAACAATGGTTGGTTTATATCGTGCTAAATCTTTTCACTGTGTTATTGTGGGCGATTCGTATGCTGGATGGTAGTGGCGAAGGTTTACTGATGATGGTAATGTGGAGCGCATATCTGGTCAACGCGTTTTATGGATACTATACTTGGAATAAAGTGGTTAAGGAGGTGGCGCTATGAAAACGCTCGGACTAACACTGGGGAAGTTTGCCCCGCTGCATAAAGGGCATCAGTTTATGATTGAAACGGCGTTACAAGAGGTGGATGAATTGATCGTCGTTATTTACGAGACGACGGTCAGCCCGATTCCGCTACATATCCGAGCAAATTGGATTCGCAAGCTTTATCCGCAAGTGCGAGTAATCGAAGCTTGGGATGGCCCGGACGGCTATTCGGATGATAGAGAGCATGAGATTCGGGAAGAGCAGTATATTCTTGGTTTGCTGAACGGAGAGCAAGTGACACATTTTTACTCAAGCGAATTTTACGGCGAGCATATGAGTCTTGCATTGGGAGCGGTAGACAGAAGAGTGGATGAAGCGCGCGAGCTAGTGCCCATTTCAGCAACGATGGTTCGTTCCAATCCTTATAAATATAGAGAGTTTGTTAGTGATATTGTATACAGAGATTTAATTACGAAAGTTGTTTTCGTTGGCGCCATGTCAACGGGTAAGTCCACAATTACTGAAGCGCTCGCCCAGCGTTATGGCACGACGTTCGCAAGCGAATACGGTCGTGATTATTGGACTGAGCATCAGGTGGACCGCCGAATTGCATTCGAAGCGTTCGATGACATTGCGGTCGGTCATATCGAGCGTGAAGAACAGGCATTGCTTGCGGCGAACCGCTATCTTTTTGTCGACACAAATGCGATTACGACGTATATGTTTGCTCAGGATTACCACGGCAAGGCTCCGGAGCTGTTAACACGACTTGCTTTAGAGAATGCCCAGCGCTATGATTTGTTTTTCCTATGTGATGATGATATTCCTTATGATGATACGTGGGACCGCAGCGGAGATCAAAAGCGGCATGTTTTCCATAAACAGATTATCGCTGATTTGAAGGAGCGACGCATTCCTTATATTACGCTACGGGGAAGCCTGGAGGAACGTATACACAAAGTTGACGAGGTATTGGCGAAGTTTGAGCCCTACAGCAACTATTTTGGCGAGTAAACTACTGAACGCATAAATATAAAGGAGGCAAGTCAATTGGATTTGTTAGATAAAGATGGACTGACAGAACGTGAATTTTTGCAGCAATACAAAGTAGGAGACTATGAGCGTCCTTCGGTGACGACGGATATGGTGATATTTACTGTGACGGAAGAGGAGGCTGACAGTTATCGCAAACTGCCGGAAAAAGAGCTACGCGTCCTACTGATTCGTCGTGCAGGGCATCCCTTCTTAGGCAAATGGGCGTTACCTGGCGGCTTTGTCCGTTCGAATGAGACGACAGAGCAGGCAGCAGTAAGGGAACTACAAGAGGAAACAGGCGTGGAAGACGTTTATTTGGAGCAGTTGTATACGTTCAGTGATATTGGGCGTGATCCAAGAACGTGGGTGATAAGCTGCAGCTATATGGCTTTGATTAATAGCGACAAGTTGGAACTGAAAGCGGGCGATGATGCAGCAGACGCCGCTTGGTTCAAGGTCACGTATCGACCACTTAAGGAAGAAAAAGTGTTGATTGAGGATGGCTACATGAAGACGCTGGAATACGAACTTATACTAAGCAGTGAAGAAGAAGAACTTTCAGCCGTCGTGGCAAAGACGATTACTGCGAAGACGACATCTACTGGCACGGATTTTAAGATTGTCTCGAATGAAGGATTAGCATTCGACCATGCAAAGATGATCGCATGTGCAATTGAGCGGTTGCGAGGCAAAGTAAATTATACGGATATTGCACTGCATTTAATGCCGAAGTTATTTACTTTAACAGAACTACAGCAAGTGTATGAGGTAGTGTTGGATAAAGAACTGTTGAAGGCGGCATTCCGACGTAAAGTGGCCGATCTTGTGGCGGAAACTGATCAATACACCGAAAATGCGGGGCATCGACCATCTCGCTTGTATCGGAGAAATTGGGAGGATGAAGGATGATTTACAATATCGATGAATTAAAAAAAGCACATAACGAGGGACAGAAGCTTAAATTTGTGTTTTTTTGGGGACATACGCCGTCTAAGGATGGGCATGTCGACAAAAGCTGCTTCAGTCAATGGTGGATGTGTCCATTTACGATAGAGGGCACGCCATATTCTTGTGCCGAGCAGTTTATGATGGCTGAGAAGGCGAGGTTGTTTGGTGATGAGGAAATGCTGGCGTCCATCCTTCATGCTAAGCATCCAAAAGAAATGAAAGCTTTTGGGCGTGCGGTTCGAAACTTTGATAAAGATATTTGGGATAAGGAATGCTATGGCATTGTCAAAAGAGCAAGCTTAGCGAAATTTTCGCAAAATCCGCAACTGGCTGATTATCTTAAATCAACGAAGAACCGCATCTTAGTTGAAGCTAGCCCGAGAGACCGTATATGGGGAATAGGTATGGGCCAGTCCAATCCACATGTGGAGAATCCAATGAAATGGCGGGGTAAAAACTTGCTAGGTTTCGCGCTGATGGAAGCGCGAGACGAGTTGCTAAAGCATGAGTAGTAAGACTTACAGTAAGAGAAATAGAGAAAGGATAGTGATGACCTTGAGATACACTGAATATGTCCGTCTCAAAACAGGTAGATACCAATCTGTCGGCAAGTTTGGCGATCATATTTATGCCTATGAGGTTTTAACGGGGGTCACAGACTCCCCTGAGTACCATCAAATTTCGAAGGCGGAATTCGACTCATTTGAAACATGGACGAAAGAGTATATTTCGGATCTTAAAAAACTGTATGACATCATTAACCGCCCAGTTATATGTAGCGGTTATTTGGGGAAAGAGGAATTGGATACGTCACTACTTCGTGATTTAGAAAATGAATACATGTAGAACTATGAATGCCTAACATTTAAATCTTTATATAAATGAATTGAGGTGAATCGGATGGTACAGCTGCCAGAAATTAACTATGAAGCGTTAAAGAAGCTAGTTAAATTTCTTGATTTTTTCCAAAGACTAGACGCAATGCCGAGTGAAAATGAAAAAAGGGCTATGCTTGCATGTGAAGAAATTCGACAATTTCACGAAGAATTAAGTAATACAGAATTTCTCATCGTATTCGATTGGAAGAGTTGGTTGCATGAACATGAAGCTTATAAGCAAATTGCAAATGATATAGAAGAGTATGTCAAGAAAGCAGATTTAGCTACTCTGCGAAAATTGATGACTAGTTATATTCGTGGAGACTGATTTACGGAAGGACTATTTGAAGCCGTCATGATCAATGGACATATAACAAAGATACTAACAAGACTGCGAGAATTAGTGGAGATAGAAGGCAACAGGAGGGACACAAATGAGTAGTAACGTTCATCAATGCAATCTAAATATATGGTATGACTTGCCATCTGAAGTGTGGGCTAGGATGGAGAATGTATACGAGTGTATGCCCGGGTGGAAAGGATATACAAATGGCATTCCTTATTGGTTTGGGCACGAAGAGGATGATGTTTTTATTATGGCCTCGGTAGAACCAAGTGGGTTATCCTTTTTTGCACAGATGAATCATGATGATTGGCATACTTGGATAGAGCGATTTAAAGTGGAAGCTACCAAAATAGTAGGATTTGATGTGGGTGAACCTGAAGACGGATTTATTTAATAACAAGAAACGAGGGATAGCTATCTATAACAATATCACGCAAGAACATATTGAAGGGCTTTCAGCGAAATTAAAAGCTATATTACACAATGAATTATTGCTTGGGAATGAAATTACGGAGACGTGGGAAGGGTGGCCTCCTGATAGCATTGTTGTATTTTTGAAAAAGCCATTTAAGACGAATATAAAAAAGATAGATAAAGAACTAGAGTACAGAGAAATTAATGATTTGCATTATTGGCAAGCGGAAATACATGATAAAAAGTCGAATTGTATATTGCTTTGTGGCTTTGCTAATTAACAAGGAATACAACTATATAATGGGAGGAGGGAGTAATTAAATGTCCATTTTACTAAAAGCGTCATTTGTTTATTTTAGTATTGAGGATGAGACAATAATCATTGGTTTTGCAGATGATGAATTTAACACGAAAGACTATGTGTTATTGCAAAAGTCGTTATTTATTGATGACATACCGATGCTTAATAAGGTTCATATTGCACTTAATAGTGAAAATAGAGCAGCGTATGGAGGAATAGAAAGGATAATACTTAGCCAAAAATTAATTTCTATTATTTTATCAAAAGAGACTGCAAGTTCACTAGGCGTAGCTGATTCCATAGACATTGAGTATGCAATAGAAGAAAAAGAGTTTGATTCCTTAATAAGTCACTTTCATCAGCTGAATGTCGAGCAAGACATGGTCATTGAAGTCAAGTAGATATAAGAATGAAATAAATGATAAAGAATCGAGCTTCCCCTAAGAACCCCCTCAGGCATTCTCCATCGTTCTCTCTATTAAGGGAATCTCTCCCTATTCGTTTGACACCTTATTGATGGGTGCAGGAAATAGACAAGAAATAAATAAGTGGTAAAATTTAGTGATAAAATAAAAAATCAGACGGAAGGAGAGAAAACAACGATGGGCAAGAAGCAAAAGACCTTACCAAAAAATTTCGAAGAACTAATTGAAGCAGCTGATCTATCAGCATTACAAGAGGTATTTATGAAATGCGAATTAGATGCTCGTGGTGGTTACAGTAAAGAAACAGCCTTGAGCTTTTTCAATATCCCGCATGAATTCGTTCGCTGGCTCGTGGAACAGGGTGCTGATATCGATGCTACTGATAGTTATGGAAGAACGCCTTTACATAAACATGCTATAAGTTCGAACGGTACGACTGAATTGCTGATTGATTTAGGTGCTAATATAGAAGCTAGTGATTATCAAGATGAGACACCTTTATTTGCCGCCGCAAGTTTTTGTAATCCACATACGGTACAGACGTTGGTTGCCAAAGGGGCAAATATTAACGCACAAAATAAGATGAAACAGACACCTTTAGAAAAAGCTTTGGCCATGTGTAAAAACATTGATATCGTCAATATGGCGAAAGTTGCCGATATTTTGCTTCATGCTGGCGTAACCGTAACGGAGGAAATGGAAAAATCTATAAAGCGAATTGGAACAGACTTTGAATTCCACAGAGATGGCTTTAATAAAGAATATTTAAATCAAACAGATGAGGCACTATTGTATCTATATGAACTATTTGATGTTCCTCCAGTAGAGAAGCGAATGACCCATGATGGCACCTCTCCAATAGCGGTATCTACAAAGGGATGGCAGGCTCAACATCATGAACTCTGGCGTTTATTAATTCCATCACAAGGGCATGCGAAGACCGTACAAGGTGAGGTTATTCGTATTACTGGTAAAGTATCATACGAAATTTTAGATAACGGTGGAGTTAACTGGGATAATCAATATCGCAAAATGCTTAATCGTCTAAATCATTACTTTAGTATGGGTACACCATTAAATGATGCTGCACTTCAGGAGGCTGAAACATTAATCAGGGCACTTCATAATGGACATGGTGATGATGAACCAGCGAGGCTGTGTGAACTGGCAGTGTGCTGGGTACGCAGTAATTTAAATCCTATTACGTTGGAACAACCCGACTATAAACGGTAAAGGGGATGTATATCACAATGAGTTATGATGTTCAAATTGGAAGGTTAATCAGTGGGACAAGAGAATTGGAAGGCAAAGGTACGTTTCTACTTTGCTCTACTGCTCAAACCATTCAGGAAATCACGACATTTGATGAACATAAGGGGATATTCGTTAGTAGAAACGATTTTGAGAATGCGCTCTATGACTTTTGCACATTGGCTATCTCTAACTATATAGAAGAAGGAAGAAATAAAGATGTGTATACCTTCTCCATCTATACCGATAGCTATAATGGTAGCTACATCGTGTACATCAATAATCGGGCTTCCTTAGAGCAAACTGTTGCAGAGTGTTACGAAAGTTATCAAGAAAATTATAGGAGAACGGGTGACGAGATTTATAATCAAACAAAAGAGCAGGTCTATCGTTCATGTAAGTTTAGTGAAGGTGATTATCCCTTTATGTTTGAAGACATGCCTGCGTGCCTAGAAAGCTATCTTGAAATGTACAGCTGCATTAGCCAAGAAACCCCCGAGTATTTAAGCAATAAGGAGAATTATCTATTTGAAAAGACGATTATAGATTCGGAGCTATTTTTAATCGCTATGGATGTGATTCAACGATTGCGCAACGATTTAAAACAATTGAACCAAACAGAGGACTTCATTGCCTACGTTTCAGCGGCGGATGGCGTTGGTGGTGATTATTTGACACTAAGCCAACTTGTCAGAAACTGTGTACCCTTAGACCAATTGTATAAAGCAATGCCTGACTTAAAGAGTAAAGACCAGGAATTTAAGTCCGCTGTCGATGCTATACATCAACTCTCCCTTGATCAACAAGTAAAACATTGGGTCAATGTGATCGAAGGAGGAGAATTTGGTGAAGGTAGTATGAAAAGTTTTTGGCGAACAGATTATGAAGCCTATGAACAACTCGTTGCGCTTGGAGCACAAGCCATCCCATATATGAAAGAGTATTTGAACGGTGATCTTAAGAATGAAGGTAGGAATATTCTAACGTTAGTATTAGAAACTCTGGGCGAACAATAACACCTAATAATACTGTTACTCATGAAAAATATGAGGTGACTGGCTTGATTACAGGAATCGCGATTTATCATACTGAGAATATTAGCGCGATCAACTCTTTAAACATCGGATTGTCTTTTTTTGAGGCGGTAGGCGTCAGCGTAAACGCGGCAACATATAATCAATTATTGAATGATGGAGATCATGTAGGGGATCATCAACTTTCCACTATTTCTGTCGATCGGTTACAAGAGAATGTGTTAAATCGAGCTTATGCGTTCGGGCCATACCATGAGCGAAAGGGCTCGACACCTTGATATGCTGGATTCAGCAGTGAAACTGTGGAGTTTGGCAGCTTCTCTCATTTCACTGCATGTTGTGAATGTTCACTGGAACTTGGCAAAGCGATTTCCAAGCTAGTCCTATGCGATTCATACAATAACTTATCGAACTGAGGTTTTAATATGATAGCAAACCAAAACAAAATGAAAGTAATGGAGGCCATTGCAGAGAGAAATTTAGTTTCGATTATGAATAATACAAAGTGGCGAGAACTGCAAGATGCCGTTATAAATACGTTATTATTTCCGCCACCATACCAATGCAAGTATTTGTTAGAAGAAATCCGACACCCAGAAGAATTTGAAACGGATGTGTGGTATTGGGGAGATTGGGAAGAGGGCATTGAACCATTTTACTGTGTCGAATGGATTAGAGTAAGGCCAAGATATTTGAAACATCGAGGTAGACTCGTTTCACCAGAACTGATTGATATCACAGATGATTTTGTCAATATATTAAAGGCATTATCCATTCCATACCGACTAGAGAACGATACCTATTACATTTACGGCTACCTAGTAGATACAAGTATATTAACATCATGAAGCCCAGTGGTAGGCAATGTTAGCTGCTGACAATAAAGGGGGGAATCTAATATGACAGAACGAATACCATGTAAGACGGAAGGTTGCAATGCAACAATTTTGCCGAACACCGCAGCCAAGACAGGCGGAATCTGCATGCCCTGCTATCAAGAGCAGGAACGAAAAAAACAACAAGCATATATTGAACAGCACCGCAAAACAATCAATCTCTATGAAGGATTAACAGATTATGTTGACATTCTCAAGGTGATGCATGCGCCGAGAAAGTATGACCCCCTTGTCCAATATGTTTCGTTTCCATCACGCATGGAGCAGGTGTACATATCTTTAACAGACCAAGAAGCGGACAGTATGTTGAAATATGCATTGGAATTACTGGCTGTTAACAATGAAAGTGAAGCACAAGATATTTTATTATCACTGGTGTGTTACCGGGATGTTAATATATCCGTTGCTTTGCCTGCACTGATAGAGCGCGGCATGTTTAATAATCCGATTCTTTTTAAAGATGCTTCACAAAACATTCGTGATCAGCTTTTAGGGCAAGTGAATTGGGATGAAGACAACCGTAATTTACTCCTTTTAGTACTCGGATGGATCGGTGATGCTGCTGTTACAGAGCAGTTTCGGGAATGGCAAATGCAGCCTCCAACATGGGTGGAGCAGTTGTTTGTAACGCCTGAAACGTATGCGCTTGATGGAGGATGGGAGCTTACACCAGACGGAAAGAAGCGTAATTTAATGAACCCTTTATGTTATGCGATTAGACAAGTAGACCAACAGGGTGAAGATGGCAATGAAAAACATCATGCCCATTTTCTAGAGTCAAGCCATTCAACATGTCCATGGTGCAATAGGAAGTTAATGAAGTTGATGGACGTAGCTACCTCCCACCCGGCATTACGATATTTAAACTTGCAGATAGAGAACCTACAGGTCATAACTTGTGATGTATGTGGGGGCTTTAGCACAATATACATGGAGTTGGACAATCATGGTGTGCCTGTTTGGAGCCGCCACAATCAAGAACCTGATTATCTTCCAGATATAGATAACCTAATCAGCGAAGCGGAAACGACACCTAGTTTAGTTCTTTCATATGAGCCGCAATCACCGTATTATGCTGCGGTTTGGACGATGTCACAATTGAATTCGCAGATTGGCGGTCATCCAACTTGGATACAAGAGCCGGAGTATCCGGTTTGTCCTTGTTGTGAACGAAGAATGCAATATATCGGGCAAATTGATTATGCGGATTTCGACGAATATGCAGAAGGTATTTTTTATATGTTTTTATGTCCAACAGACAAAATGACAGCAACGGCATATCAGCAAAGTTGATGACCGATTAGCCTTTAAGGAATAAAGTAAAACAAAACATAAGAAGAGCCCGCTATGAAAGCAGGCTTTTTTCATTTTAACATACATCTATACAGCCATTAGGCTTCTTTTAACATATTTATTACGGCATCTTTATAGCTATCGGTAAAGTGAATCTTCCCGTGATTCTGGACGATACGACCTTCCTTCTTACGTCGTTCCAGCCAATCTGTAATAAAGCCAGGGGCATAGCCTCCTTGTCCGAATTCTCCGCCAAATGCGATGATGTTCTGATAAGCGGATACATATTGATCGTAACTAGTATCCGGATACGACTTGGTATATAACCAAAATTGTACATCATACATGGCATAGGATAATGCATCTGCGTGAAAACTGAAATGGCCTTTCTCTTCAACAATTTGTGTACAGATGCTGCGGATTTTTTGTTCCACTTGTCCTACTTCGGTTACGCGAGCGCATAACTCTTCCAACATAGGAGAAAACTTACCGTGCGCTACTTTAGCGAGTGCATCCTCTTTGTCTTGTTCAGAAGTATCATAGTGATCTTCACTCACTAAACCTCTAATAAATGCTTCAAAATTATCGGCAAGGAAAGTGATCTCATAATCATCTTCTTGATCGACATGAATCACTTCAGGCTCACCATCCCTACCACAAGCTCGATAGTCTAACATCACGACATCATGACCCGCTGATGGACAGTCACAGATTACTACTCCTATGTCTGGATATCCCCATTCCTCAATCATAAACGGACTACCTAGGTCTCCGCACAGGGAATAGCTTTTCTCGCGCCCGATACCCATAATCCCAGTAATGGCAATGTGATCCTCAGCCCAGGAAGTTGGCTCCTCTGTTGGAAAGCAAGTGTTCTTCGGTACCCCTCCATTTTGCTGTTTCATTAAGGCAATATAAGAGGCGGGGAGCTTATAGCCAAGTTCTTTCTCTATTGAATCGATTAGTTCGTCTGTCGGTGGCTCACTTTGATAGGATGATTTTGCGTATTCACTATCATCCCAGAAATCTGCTAGAGACATATCTGAAAAAGGACTCTTGTGCACTAAGGAAGCTCCACTCGCAAGGGAAGCTTTTTTCTTTGCAAGCCGGAGTTCTTCGCTTTTCTGCTTCTGCTCTTTTCGAGTACTCTGTCTTAAAAAATATTCTGTATTTCGATCACCGGGCTCTAATTGATTAGACTCGCTGAAAGCTTGAGCTGCTTCCGCGTATTGCTGTAAATGAAAAAGAGCGAAGCCTACTCGATAATGCCAAAGCGAATCCTGTTTACCAGCCTCCGCAATGGTAGCGAATTGAGTGAGCGCTTCTTCGTAAAGCCCTAAATTATTATAGGCTCTAGCTAAAATGCTGATGGATTGATAGTCTCGCTGTTCTTCAGGAATGGCTATAAGCAAATCAACAATTCGCTGATGTTCGTCTACTTCATGCCACTCGTTCAATTGCTCAATAAGCTTTTGTTCCATGTCTACCTCCAAATGATGTTATTGTAACTACCTATCGATCTGGTAGTCTCTTCCTTAAAATAGTAACATCTATAAATGAAGGATTCTAGAATATTGCCATTTGAATATTGGTAGCAAGTGATGATAGCCTATATAAACTAAGCAGGACTTCATAAAGCTTTCATACATACGATATGTCTATCATTCATGATTACTTCCTCCCCATTTGTCCCATGCTATGGATAGACAGGGGGTGTTGATTCATGGATTATGAATATACGGTCAAATTATATTTCAACGAAAGTCGTGAAGAGGAATATAAAATTAAAAATAATATTGGACAAGAAACATTTGTGGAGGAAATATCTAACGGCTTTAATGACAAGTTGTGGTATACATTTACTGAAACTGAAAATTTTAAAACAATCTTTATTAGTACGAAAGAGGTATATAAAGTAACCGTTGTGCAAAACGTAGTCACTTTTGATTAACCCTATAAATGAAGTCACTTCTAGTTTTGGAGTGGCTTTTTATTATGTTCATTTTTCAGTCGTTTTTATTACTAGTTTAATGTTTTAACTAATTCATTTACTTCTTCCTCTCCAATTTCTCTTGTCATTTTAAAAACCATAGAAAAAATTTTCCCCGCTAATCATTGCCAATTCACAAATGTTACCTCGACGTTACTATGAAACAAAATTGTGCGTACTTTTTTTTTCGTTTGCTGGACTACATAATGAGAAAGCAATCAAGAAACACATATTGGAGGAATTAAAATGATTCAACAATTACAAGATACAATCACATTAAATAACGGTTTACAAATGCCTGGTATGGGATTAGGTGTTTTTCAAGTAGAAAATGATGCGACTGCTGACATGGTGAAAAATGCTATCGAGGTTGGCTATCGCAGCATTGATACAGCTGCTATTTATGGCAATGAAGCGGGCGTAGGACAAGGTATTAAACAAGCGTTAGCATCTACTGGTTTAAATCGTGAAGACCTTTTTATTACATCAAAAGTATGGAATGACGGAATAAGCTATGACGAAACAATTGCTGCTTATGAAGAGAGCCTACAAAAACTAGGATTAGATTATTTAGATCTTTACCTAATTCATTGGCCAGGTAAAGATAAGTATGCGGAATCTTGGAGAGCGCTTGAAGATCTATATGACCAAGGCAAGATTAAAGCAATCGGCGTATGTAACTTCACTGTTACACACTTGGAAAATTTATTAACGTTTGCGCGTATTAAACCTGTTATCAACCAAGTGGAATTCCACCCACGCTTACAGCAAGTGGAGCTTCGCGCATTTTGTGACGAGCACCAAATTCAATTAGAAGCATGGGCACCATTAATGCAAGGTGGGTTGCTTGAAGATGAAACGATTGCACAAATCGCTACAAAATATGGAAAATCCATTGCTCAAGTTATTTTACGTTGGGATGTGCAAAATGGCGTCATTACAATTCCAAAATCTGTGCGTAGAGAACGCATGATGCAAAATGCTGATATTTTTGACTTTACTTTAACAGACGAAGAAATGGCTATTATCAATGCGATGAACCTTGAACAACGTGTTGGACCAAACCCAGATGAATTCGACTTTGCTCTATAAGTATTCAAAAGGAAAAGAGACTGTCTACTATGTGACAGTCTCTTTCTCCCTCATTACGATGTTTGCTGCATTGCAATATCTTCATCACGTTGTTTTAACATAACATCTTCGCCTTTTTCCAGTAATACTTCAACATGGTTTTCGCCCCAAGTGCAAAGCATGTTCAAGATTGGTTCCATACTTTCACCATAAGGCGTTAAGGAATATTCAACTTTAGGTGGTACTTGATTAAAGACTTTGCGGTTGATTAGTCCAGCCTGCTCTAATTCTCTTAATTGACTAGTAAGCATTTTTTGAGAAATTTTTGGAATCAATCGTCGAAATTCATTTGTGCGAATTTTCCCATGGTGGTTTAAATGACACAGAATGATCGGTTTCCATTTTCCACCGATTACTTCAAGTGTCGCTTCTACACCAATATTATATATTTTTTGCATAGTAACCCCCGCCATATTTAAAAGTAACTAAAAGTACTCTATAGATCATTTTGGTATGTATGAATAGTACTACACATGAAAAGAAAAATCAAAGGAGATAGATTTTGTATGTCAAACTCAACAAAGCCAAATGCTAAATTAACCTTGCTAGCATTAGCAATTAGTGCATTTGGTATAGGGTCCACAGAATTTATTAGTGTTGGACTTCTACCATTAATTAAAGAAAGCTTCGGGATATCGTTAAGTACAGCAGGCTTAACCGTTTCGATATATGCACTTGGTGTTACGGTTGGTGCGCCATTATTAACAGCTTTAACTTCACATCTTAGTCGCAAAACAGTATTATTGCTCGTTATGGCCATTTTTATCGTTGGTAATTTAACAGCAGCCCTAGCCCCTATGTTTTCTGTCCTAATTATAGGGCGCATTATTTCTGCATTAGCACATGCTGTCTTTATGTCGATTGCATCTGTTATTGCAGCAGATGTAGTTGAACCGAATAAACGAGCAAGTGCTATTGCCTTTATGTTTACTGGTTTAACATTAGCTACAGTAACAGGTGTCCCACTTGGTACATTTATTGGACAAGTAATGAACTGGCGTCTGTCTTTCATCTTTATTGTCGTCATTGGAGTGATTGGTTTCATTAGTAATGCATTGTTAGTGCCTAGTCAATTATCGAAGGGTAATCCAATCTCATTACGTGATATTGGCAAAGTATTAGGCAATTTCCGTATGTTATTAATACTTTTCATTACTGCTATTGGCTACGGTGGAGCCTTTGTTGCCTATACTTATATTTCACCTATTTTAGAGCAATATATGGGATATTCACCACATGCGGTTGTGATTATTTTAATTGTCTACGGTATTTGTGTAGCGATTGGTAATACACTCGGCGGTCAATTCGCAAATAAAAATCCACTACGTTCAATCTTTATTATTTTTGTTGGGCTTGCCATTGCATTACTTGGCATTAGCTTTACGCTTGAGTCACCCGTTATCGGATTGCTGTTGGTGCTGCTTATGGGGCTCTTTATGTTTATGAATGTCCCGGGCTTGCAATTGTATGCCGTTATGCTGGCTGAAAAATATGTGCCATCAGCTATATCTATGGCTTCTGCATTGAATATTGCTGCTTTCAACATCGGTATATTTTTAGGATCCTATGTTGGCGGCATTATTATTAACCATCATTCGTTAGCACAGACACCGCTTTATGGATTCCTGATGGTCATGTTTGCAGCGATCGTGACGCTTTTATGGTTACTTATTGAAAAGAAGAAAAAAGTGATGTTGTAAAAAAGGAGGCTCATCGAAGCTTCCTTTTTTATTTAAGGAAAATCTCCAATATAATCGTATGGAGCGCAATAGAAAAAGTGTATTAGCGAGGTTAGTTGTTGAGCAAATTTTGCGAATGCTTCATTTACATACAGTGCATAATAGTAACAATGACGACAACTTTTCAGAGTTGTCGTCATATCATCATTAGTATGGCTTAGGAAGCTCTTGATGGCTTCTTTTTTAAAGAGGACTTTCTTTTAACGGTTGAACGGAGACGATGTTTCATATTGGATATTTAATTTGATTTTGTTCAAGTCCCGATCAATTTTGGAAATTAACATATGTAATTCTTCATTTTCTGATGCGTGAAATGTTTCCCCTCTGCGTTTACTTAAAGTGACTGTTTGATTTATTAATCGTAAACAAGATTTAATGAGCGCCAAATCAGTTTTAATTGCTTCCTTGTTGATAATGTCGATTTCATCCATTACTAATCACCCCTAAGAACATAATACAATATTAGGAATAATTAACCAACTTGTGGATGAAATTTTTGTAAATGATAATGTTCCCCAACCTAAATAAGAAAGAAGGAGTGTTTGCATGTTAGGGTGTAGTAGCTTATCCATACGGACAACAGATGAACAAACATTATTTGCTAGAACAATGGATTTTACAATAGAGTCAGATAGTAAAGTAGTGATTGTGCCACGGAAATATGGCATTCGATTGCTTGAAGGAAATGAGCTCATTATTAGCAATCCTTATGCATTTATCGGCATGGGCAGCACGGAACTTAGTTCGCCCGTTATGTACGATGGTGTTAATGAAAAAGGATTGATAGGGGCAATGCTTTATTACGCTTCCTTTGCGACCTATTCAGACAAAGCGAAAGAAGGTACAAGAGGCATTAATCCAATATATGTAGTATCCCAAGTGCTAGGAAGTTGTGTATCAGTTGATGATGTAATAAACAAAATAAGTACTTTTACGTTATTAAATGAGGCGAATAATATACTGGGCTTTGCACCGCCTCTTCACTATACATTTACGGATATGACCGGTGAAACGGTTGTCATTGAACCGGATCAAACAGGTATAACCATTCACCGACATACGATTGGGGTTATGACCAATAGCCCTGGTTATGAATGGCACCAAACAAATTTAAGAGCTTATATTGGTGTTACGCCTAATCCTCCACACGATATTACAATGGGCGATTTAACATTGACACCATTTGGCCAAGGGGCAGGAGCGCTAGGTATTCCAGGGGACTTCACACCGTCTGCTCGATTCCTCCGTGTTGCCTATTGGAAGAAGTATACGAACCAAGCGAAAAATGAGGTTGATGGCGTCACGACATTGTTCCATATTCTCTCCTCGGTAAATATCCCGAAAGGTGTTGTCTTGAATAAAGAAGGAAGCCCAGATTATACAATCTACACTTCTGCGATGTGTGCACAAAGTAAAAATTATTATTTTAAGCATTATGATAATAGTCGAATTGCTGTTGTATCCTTATTAAAGGAGGATTTAAATAGCCATGATTTAATGTTTTTTGAATGGGATCGCCAACAGGATATAAAACCGCTAAATTAAGACCTTACAAAATGGCCAGTTTCTTTTCATCGAGCAACTAGTCTATTGCTGTTGCAAAGTATCGGGTCCTAATTCGTAAAAACCCACTGCGCTTTCCGCGGGCACGAAGTAAGCCGCAACCCTCGCTGCCGCGCGGTTTGTTGCGTCTTACGTTACGTGCGCTCCCGCAGGAGTCTACGTGGGTTTTTACTTAGTTATATATAAATTAATGCTATTGAATAAAATTGTTTGAGTGCCTGGCACTCAAACAATTCTTGCTGTTGCAAAATACCGGGTCCTAATTCGTAAAAACCCACTGCGCTTTCCGCGGGCACGAAGTAAGCCGCAACCCTCGCTGCCGCGCGGTTTGTTGCGTCTTACGTTACGTGCGTCCCCGCAGGAGTCTACGTGGGTTTTTACTTAGCTATATATAAAGTAATGCTATTGAATAAAATTGTTTGAGTGCCTGGCACTCAAACAATTCTGCTTTCTAAAAATAGTAAAAACCCACTGCGCTTTCCGCGGGCATGACGTAAGCCGCAACCCTCGCTGCCGCGCGGAATGCCCTCGTCTTACGTTACGTGCGTTCCCGCAGGAGTCTACGTGGGTGTTTACTTAGTTATATATAAAGTAATGCTATTGAATAGAATTGTTTGAGTGCCTGGCACTCAAACAATTCTGCTTTCACCATTGCACAACTTCTTTCTGTTCGTGCTCCGCCATTTGGTTGAATAGTAAAGTGGATGGCTAAAATAACACGGAAGTGGCTCGTTTGTGACAAGTTAATCTATATTACAATATAATCTTTTAGCATGCATCATCGAGCTAAAAGACAGTTTGATAGAAAGATGAGGTACATATGTATGGATTGGAAACCAGATAGACAAGCGAAGACCGCCATTTATAAACAACTTGCAGCATATATAGAAAAGGGCATTGCAGATGGTACATTTCCAGCTGATAAACCATTGCCATCAGAAAGATATTTAGCAAGTATATTAAATGTAAATCGCAGCACTGTTGTTCATGCGTATGATGTATTAGAATCCTTAGGGCTAATAGAACGAACTAGAGGAAGCGGTACGACGATTAGTAAAGATATATGGGGTATTACAAAAAAACGAATTCCTAGTTGGAATCGCTATATTGAAGCGGGTTCTTTTTTACCCAGTTTACCTGTAACACAAAAAATAAGAAAAGAAGCTGTTGAGCATACGTTAATCAATTTAGCGTCTGGAGAATTATCAGAAGACCTATTCCCCAAAAAGTTTTTAAGCGAGATTACTGCCACACGGTCGTATATAGGAAGCTTAGGATACGACCATCCACAGGGCAATGAAAATCTTCGATATACGATTGCCCAACACGTGAAAGACTATCGCGGTATTGAAACGAATCCTTCTTCTATCCTAATAACATCAGGGGCGCAACAAGCATTACATTTAATTGTCCAATGTTTATTAAAGCCTGGCGATGCAATTGCCATAGAAGATCCTTCGTATAATTATAATCTACCGACTTTTCGCTCTGCAGGTATCCAAATCTATTATTTACCAGTAAAGAAAGATGGCATCCAACCAGAGGATGTGGCGTTATTATATAAAAAACACCGCATTAAAATGATTTTTTTAAATCCTTATTTCCAAAATCCGACAGGCTATATTTTAAATCAAAAGAAAAGGGAAGCGATTTTAGATATTTCTTCAAAGCTAGGGATTCCCGTAGTGGAAGACGATCCTTATAGTATGACTGCTTTTTCTGGCGAGAAAATAGCGCCACTTAAATCAATGGATTATAACGGGAACGTATTATATATTAGCTCTTTATCCAAAATTGTCGCTTCAGGTTTAAGAATAGGGTGGATTATTGGCCCTCCTTCCGTGCTTGAAAGATTATCCGATGCAAAGCAACAAATTGATTTTGGTCATTCTAGCTATACACAGTGGATAGCCAATGATTTTTTAGCATCAGAAAACTTTGATATCCATATGAAAAGTTTAGTGAAAAAATTAGAAAAAAGAAGAGATCAAATGATACAAAGTCTAACTACGCATTTAAATGGTATTGTGGAATATTCGGTTCCACAAGGGGGTATTCATATTTGGTGTAAACTTCTTAAAGACTTTAATGAAACCCAATTGCTCGAGGCATCCATTAAACGAGGTGTTATTTATGTGCCAGGTTCTACATTGGGCTCCCAACATCGTTATGTACGTTTTACTTTCGCAAGAGAGGATGAACATGCGATAGATGAAGGAATTAAAAGGTTTGCACAAGCTCTGAATAGTTTGTAGTTAATTGGATGACTAAAAATATGAACGAGTGGATGGTGTAAACGATATAGAAAATAGATATGATGTACGAAGGGAAAAGCATTAGCTGCTACTGTGAAAAACATAATGCGGCTACCTTTTATTATATTTAGAAGCGCGCTCATTTCAGGATGTAGAGACTTTCCCACTCGCAGCAGAGCAGCCCCAATTCTCAGGTTGGAGCAATGCTCTATTTTTATTATGTCACAATACTTTCATTTGCTATTCAAATCCTATATGGTATGGTGTTGAATAGGCTATTTTCAATCCATATAGTAGAGAAAACCTAAAAAATTAGTAAAGTGGATGGTCGAAAAAGCCTTGAATTGGATGGTTATAATCACGATAAATCCTTTTATCATGGAGAAGTGGATGATCGTACATCCAGGCTATTCACATAAAATGACTGAAAGAGTTGATATGATATGACATGGGGTTTAATTTTGACAGTAGTCATTGGTTCTATTGTTAAATTAATCATGAGTCCTCCTAGTATAGCTGTGGCATGGACTGTAAGTAAATTTGAACTGCATAAAAAATTAGATGCAAAAGATGTAACAGTAAGCTATAACGGTAAAAATTTAGCAGAAGCAGAAAAAAATCGATTTACTGACTATTTCAATGAAGCTACGTTTTTAAAAAAGCATTATATTTTCCCAGGCAATGAAAAATTATTTCTAGAGCCAGAGTCCAATGTCACACCGTACGTCATCAACCAAAAAAAGGGCAAAAAAGATATCCGTTTCTTTGTTTTTAAGTATGATAATCGCGTAGATGTAGTAAAGAAATATAAGGATAACGTTGTTTCATATAGTGTGAGCTCAGATTATTTACAAAATTACTCACTGACTACTGAAGGTTTGAGTTAAGATAAGAAGTCCATCCTAGTTGTTGGTACTGTACTAACGATTAGTTTCTGACAAAAGCTATACGCTTTGCAAAGCGAATCTCAACGGCATAATGAAAGTGTTAGATTGACAGCAGTCATTCTAACACTTTTTTTGTTAGTTCGTTGCGCGTTCAAAAAATCTGTATCCAATGTGAAGCCGATGTGCTAATCGTATGTAATGAGGGGGCTAATACTGTTTTATTGTGAAAAGCTTCTATTAATGTTTCATGCGTTTTTTTAGTATGTAACGAAATAATTTCATAAATAATAATAGCATTTGGAAATTGACTATAGCTGTTTTTGCCGATACACTCGTCTTATAAAATGAGTGTACTGCGTTTTGAAACGTAGTATTAGTGGCAACAGCCTACCCCTAATGAATACATGCATTACATGTAATTTTTCTTACTAATGATTAACGGTTTGTTAAATTATTTATAATACATCGTGTTTGAATGGATGGTGTCAGTCAATATGTTAGCAGAAAATATTCGATCAGCGAAGCGTGGGAAAAATGAACGAAACGGTATTCATAATTGGCATCCTTACTACGCAAGTTACGCTGAAAACTTTGTTGAAGATATGCTCGATTATTTTGGAGCGAATGAAAGCTCGATTGTGCTAGATCCATGGATGGGCAGTGGAACGACGGCTTTAGTGTGCCAAAAGAGAGGTATCAAGTCTTTAGGTATAGATATTAACCCTGTCATGGTCATTTTTTCAAAAGCTAAAACGAGACAATTAATTGACTATAATCTTGAGAAAATTGGCTATGATATTAAGGAAAAAGCCTCTACTATAAAACTAAACCAAGATGAATTTTTACATAATGAGGATACGCTAGAATTTGTCAGTGCGGAAGATTTAAATACGTTAAATAAAATACAACAAGCGATTGAGGATGTTTGTAAACAGCAAAGTAGCCTGTCCGATCAAACATTATCCGATACTTTACGAGCTTTTTACGTTGCTGTTTTATTTAGATGCTTACGAGACGTAGGCAAATTCAAAAAGGGTAAAAATCCAACGTGGCTCATAAATGAAAGCTCGAAAGTGAACGAAATCGATACATATCAATTATTTTATCATTATGTAAATGCCATGCGAAAAGATTTAGAGAAATACTTCTCTAATATGTTTAATGTTGAATATGCAAAGCCTTCCTTTATTGAAGGGGACAGTAGGGACATGGATTTTCCAGAGAGCACTGCAGACTTTATTATTACTTCGCCCCCATACTTAACGCGGATTGATTATGCTGTTTCAACAAAGCCAGAATTATTGTTTTTAGGCTATAAACAGCATACGGATTTTGATAGAGTACGAAGAGCTACGATGGGAGCTCCCGTAATAGCGGATAAAAACATCGTGATGAACGAAAAATGGGGACAATCCATTTGCACTTTTTTGACTCAAGTAAAAGAACATCACGCGAAAGCTTCTAAAAGTTATTATCTCCCTATATTTTTACAGTATTTTAGAGATGCATTCGATTCTTTACATGAAATTAAACGAGTGTTAAAACCAAATGGATATGCTTGTCTAGTCGTGCAATCTTCATATTATAAAGATGTAGAAGCAAAACTAGGAGAAATGTATGTGGAAATGGCACAGTCACTGCATCTAGAAGCAGAAATTATTAAACGGGATGTTGTAAAACATCATTTAGCCAATGTTAATACAAAATCATCTAAATATG
This sequence comes from Lysinibacillus sp. 38-6, assembly GCF_046245175.1. GTDB lineage: Bacteria > Bacillota > Bacilli > Bacillales_A > Planococcaceae > Lysinibacillus. The sequence continues at coordinate 1,958,174 of NZ_CP176417.1, read as the reverse complement.
TGAAAAATAAAATTTACTATGAGGATGCTGTTCTAATTAGAAAGAAGGGGAAAAATTGACGGAGTATAGTAGCCATAGAGAACAAGTAGCACAAGTGGATGGTGTGTCTCAAAGACAAACTATCGTTGAAAATGCATTATTGCATGCATTTGAACCTTTTATCTTTATAAAAGAAGTACCGTTTATTAATTTTGGCAATATGACTGCTGGTGAACTAGCGAAAGCATTTAGCGCTTACCCTATTGTAGTAAAATCAATTCTTGCTACGGTCAATGTGGCGGGGAGAGCGATCAAACGTGACTTGGATATTGCGATTGATACGTATAGTGAAAAGTTAACAGAAGAGAAGGCAGCTATTTTAGCGGGTTATATTAAACCAATGTTGCCAAATGAACTAGCCATTCCTGCCATCTGTGAGTTGGATAGATGGTTTTATGTAGATAAAGAAATTAGAAAATTTAAAGGTAGTTGGGAAAAAGCGATTCTTACGATATTAAAAAAGAACGCAATAACAGATGATTTTAAAAAAATTAAATTTGAATGTGATGGGGAAAACTTTCAATTAGATGCGGTACATCCATCTACTGCACCATTTAAAATAGGAATAGATGTCAGAAGAATTGAAGCAAAGCAAGATATTCATAAAAGGGCCGATGAAATCATTAATAAGGCAAGAAAGTTTAAAAAAATTTGTCCGAATGCCAACTTTTATTCCATCATTTATTACCCTTTTACGACTGAACATATCAATTTACAAACAAGGTTAAAAGATGAAAATATTAATGGTGTGTTTTTTGCGACGGAGGCATTGTCTAGTATTGAACAGCAGACAAAGTATATTTTAAGCACGGAAGGTTTACTGAAGGATATGCCATAATGATAGTAAGTGCTTCTAGTCCATATGACTTTAACAATTAGGAGGAAACAACAATGCCAAAGAACAATAAAGAGTTATCACTCGAACAACGTGAGGAATTACTTCACATATTGCAAAATCGATTTGAGAAAAATATGAATCGTCATCAAGGGCTTGACTGGGCCAATGTACAAGCAAAGCTCGAAGCGAATACGGAAAAACTATGGTCGCTCAATGAAATGGAAGTGACTGGCGGTGAGCCGGATGTCGTTGCTTATGATGACAATACAGGTGAATACGTTTTTTATGATTGTGCAACAGAAAGCCCGAAAGGTCGTAGAAGTTTTTGTTACGATCGGGAGGCGTTAGAATCAAGGAAGAAGCACCAACCCGAAAATACTGTCATCGATATGGCAACGGCTATGGGCATTGAACTTCTAACAGAGGAACAATACCGAGCGTTACAGAAACTAGGGTCTTTCGATTTGAAAACATCTAGCTGGGTGCAAACACCTGCACATATTCGAAAACTAGGTGGCGCCATCTTTTGTGATCGTCGTTATGATACAGTCTTTATGTACCACAATGGAGCAGATTCGTACTATGCTGCGAGAGGATTCCGTGGCGCACTGAAAGTCTAAGTGTTAGGAGCTGTTTCGACAGCTCTTTTTTATTTATAAAGGGAGTGATAATTTGATTTTTAGCAAAGTATTTGAGCAATCAACTACTAACCAATGCACGAACTTTATTTTTAGAGAAGCGGTTAGGGCAATCATTAACAAAACAAGAAGTTAAAAGAAAAACAGTCATCAACGCAATATGCATAGGTGACTGTTTTCGTTTTTTGTATGATTAATGAGACAATTAAAGTATGAAGGAATTAGTTATCCAAACAGAATAAACACCAGCTCGTCTATTTTAAGCGATACGTTATAGATGGTGCTTACGTTGAAGATTAGTCCATTTATTAAAAGGGTCACCAGGCTGGGAGTAACCCTTTGTATTAGAGAGGTGCGATAAATCTGTATGTTTGGTTTAGCAATCTTCTCTATTGTACATAAAAGTAGCACCGACAATAATTAACAGAATAAATAGTACAACGATTAGTGCGAATGTTGAGCCGTATCCATTGTTATTCCCATTGTCGTAGTTGTTACAGCAATAATTATTGTTCCAATTGCCACCGACATTTCCGCCGTAATATCCCATGGAAAATCCCCCCTTTCTTCCATCTATAATATGTACATTGCAAAGAAGCGGAGGGGTGTTTATCCATTTGGGATAAGAAAAATCTATTTACTAGAATTGTAGAAATACGAGAATCGCCATTAAATGTACTGAATTCGCCATTAAATGCTCGAAAACCGCCACGAAAACCTTCAAAATCGCCATTAAAATCAACAGAACCGCCACTAGATAGTACTATTGGCTACTTCGCCACCCAGTGATCTTTAGATACTTCAATAAGCTGTGTGTTGTCTAAATTAAAACGATTAATCATTAACTCTTCCTCAGTCATTACTTGCCGTTTCTTCTGTTTTTCAATGGCTGGGTCTGGAATTGGAATGGATTGCAGTAGCATTTTTGTATAAGGATGTTGTGGATTCGCATAAAGTTCTTCACTTTCGGCTAATTCCACAATTTTTCCGCCATACATAACGGCAACGCGATCGCTAATATGTTTCACCATCGACAAATCGTGCGCGATAAACAAATAAGTTAAACCTAATCGTTGTTGTAAATCTTTTAGTAGGTCTACAACTTGCTTTTGAATCGACACATCGAGAGCGGACAGTGGTTCATCACAGACGATAAAATTCGGCTCGACAGCTAAAGCACGCGCAATGCCAATACGTTGACGTTGCCCTCCGCTAAATTCATGTGGATAGCGTAATGCATGTTCTTTTTTCAAGCCTACTAGTTCAAGTAATTCCTCTACACGGGCGCGACGTTCCGCTGCTGAATTCGTTAATTTATGTACATCCAAAGCTTCTCCGATAATATCGAGCACCTTTTTACGAGGATTCAGTGATGAATACGGATCTTGGAAAATAATTTGCATATGGCGACGCATACTTTTCAATTCACTTTTAGATAGGCGTGTTACCGGCACGCCTTTGTACAACACTTCACCATCTGTCGGTTCATGGAGCTGTAAAATTGTGCGTCCTGTTGTCGACTTGCCTGAACCAGATTCGCCAACTAGGCCGAGCGTCTCGCCAGGATAAATACGGAATGATAAGTCATCGACTGCTTTTAATTGTTCACCTTTCTTTAAATCGAAATGCTTGGATAAATTGCGCACTTCAATGAGTGGTACATTAACATCCGTACCCGCCTCAATTTTCGATGGCTGTTTTGGTTCTTTTTTTTCATGAAGCTTTGGCAGGGCATTTAACAAACGTTTTGTATAAGGGTGCTGCGGGTTGGCAAATATCTCTTCCGTCGTGCCTTCCTCCACAATTTCTCCCTCTTTCATCACAATTACTCGATCACACATACCCGCAACGACACCTAAATCATGTGTAATTAAAATAATAGAAGTGCCGAGACGTTCTTGCATTTGCTTCATAATACTTAAAATTTGCGCTTGGATTGTAACATCAAGTGCCGTTGTTGGTTCATCTGCAATTAAAAGAGAAGGGTTGCAGGCAAGCGCCATTGTAATCATGACACGTTGACGCATACCACCACTAAATTCATGCGGGTACTGCTGATACCGTTCTTCACTATTTTTAATGCCAACTAATTTTAATAATTCAATTGTTTTGTCGTAGGCTTCCTTTTTGGACATTTTTTGATGCTTCATTAAACCTTCAGCAATTTGTTCACCGATGCGAATGGTTGGGTTCGTCGAAGTCATCGGGTCTTGGAAAATCATACTTATATCTTTTCCGCGGATTTCTTCCATTTGCTTTTCGGATTGCGTCACTAAGTTTTCCCCTTGGAAAAGAATTGTACCCGACTTTAAAAAAGATGGGGGGGATGGGAGAAGGCGCATAATAGAGCGTGCCGTTACGCTTTTACCGCTTCCGGATTCACCGACAATGCCGACTGTTTCTCCTTTATTAACATAAAAGTTGACCCCTTTTACCGCTTCAAACTCGCTTTCTCCTGTAATGAAGGAAACGCGTAAATCTTGTATTTCAAGAATTTTTTCAGTCATCCTGCTCATCCTTTAATAAATTTAAAATATTGTTATTGACGAAATGTGGCCGTTCATACATACTATACTATACAGGTAGGTATTGTACAATATAGCGTGTGATGTAAATGATCTTATTTTATTTTCATACCTTACTACTTATAGTAAGCGAAGAAAGGAGGAAATACATGAATAATTTTCAGAATATTAGAAAGCTTAATGAAAGTTATTATTTTAAGCAAATTTTTAATGAAATGACGACAAAAAGTAGTTATTCTTTTGTGTTATTTTTACTAGGATTTCCAGTGCATATTGTTACATATTTTTTATATTTATTAAAAAAGGATCAACATTCATATGCTCAAAAGTTTGCACAAACGAAAGAACAGCTTATTGCGCAAGGCAAAATGCAAGCGTGGGAAGCCGAATATAAGCAACAGGAACAAACGAAGGCAGCCTTTTTTAAACGTTCAGTGAATGAACAGCAACTTCTCTCGACAGTCAACCAATTGACAGAACAGAAGCTTCATAGAGAAGTAGAAAAGATACTTAAAAGCGATGGTATAGCAAAGCAATCCTATACGAAATATTTTAGTGAATTGCTCGAAAGTCCAATTTTCTTAACCGTGTCATTTATTCCGGGTATTTTAATGTATTGTCTTCTTGTTTTATGTAGCAATGCGTTTAGTCGATTTATCGTCGAACGTTTATTCCAAAGTGCGTTTGTAATTGTAGGGGTAGCGACATTAGTATTTACGATTTTATATTTATCGCCATTTGATCCAGCACGTAATTTGCTAGGTATTGAGGCTACACCAGAGCAAGTGGCAAATTTTAATAAAATTTATGGATTAGACCAGCCCTATTTAGTACAGCTTTGGCATTCATTGTCTGGACTATTTACGTTTGACTTAGGCACTTCATTTGAAGGTAAAGAAAATATTACGCAAAGTATTATGAATAAGTTTCCAGTGACATTGGAAATTGCGCTATTTTCATTGTTAATGGCGATAGCAATTGCCATTCCTGTTGGTATTATTTCTGCCGTAAGACCGAATTCTTTCGCAGATTATGCTTTTATGTTGATTGCACTTATTGGTTTATCCATACCAAGCTTCTGGCAAGGGCTTATTTTTATTTTAACGTTTTCATTAAAACTGCAATGGTTCCCAGCTACGTATAATCCGAACAATTGGTTATCCATTGTGATGCCGGTTGTTGTATTAGGTACTTCTATTACTGCATCCATTGCGCGAATGACAAGGTCGAGCATGCTTGAGGTTATTCATGAGGATTATATTATTACCGCAAAAGCGAAAGGCTTGAGTGAGCGCAAAGTCATCACAAAACATGCGATTCGGAATGCAATGATTCCGATTGTCACCGTTATTGGTCTGTTATTCGGCGGTATGCTTGGCGGTGCTTCGGTTACGGAAAAAGTATTTAATATTAGTGGTATCGGAAGCTATATTGTCGATAAACAGTTTATTCCTGATATTCCGGCCATTCTTGGTGGGGTTGTCTATATTGCCATTACCATTTCCATTGTCAATATGGTGATTGATGTGCTTTATGCGTTTTTTGATCCACGCATTCGTTCAAAAATGAAGAAATCTTAGGAGAGGGTATATTGTGAAATTCATATCAAATGTAAAGCTGCTTATGAAAATAACACAAGAATATGTCAATGCACAGTTTACCATTGTCTTTTCTGCTATTTTTTCAGTGCTGTTTTTACTTAATAGTGTTAATTTTTCTACTGGCATTTGGCGACCTTATGTCCTTGGGCTATTTGTTATTTATGTCTGTACGACTTTATATGTATGGTTGGCAACGTGGCGAATCAAAAAGGATTTAGCACAACAACGAGAAATTCAACGACGAACAAGATTGCTAGGTTACCCATTAATGCTAACAGTACTAGTGGGCAATGTATTTGCAGCTGGTTTCGGCTTTATGTTAGCAACGAAAAATAAAACAGCAGAATATACTTTTGCTGTCTATGCATTCATTACACAAATTTTTATTATTGTTATTTCCGCATTGAATTTGTTTAAGCCGTATGTGGTAGATACATTTTTATTAGCGATGGGTGTATTTGTAGCACTTGCTATTCTATATGCGGTGATGGCTGTACTTGTTGCACGAAATGTTACGGTAAGCAATGCCCCTAAATGGATGATGCCACTTGGCGTTGTCTTACTATTACCTGCTCTAACAGGTAATCTTTTTTCAGTCCTGCTCGGCTGGACATTAATTAAAAAAGCACGCAATACGGATCCATCCGCCGTTGAAAAATGGCAAAAAATATGGAATAAAATAATGCGCAATACGATGGCTGTATTCGGCATGTTCTTCATTATCTTTATGTTTTCATTATCAATCGTTAGTTCATGGACATTTGATTACGACTTTGCCGTGCAAAATAATTACAGCGCGTTATTACAAACACCTTCTTTAGACTATCCGCTAGGGACAGATAACTTCGGAAGAGATTTGTTTTCACGAATCGTGTTTGGTGCACAAATTTCTTTAATTGTTGGCTTCTTTTCTACGATTATCCCAGCTGTCATAGGCGGAGCACTTGGCGCATTTTCAGGCTATTACGGGAAAAATACAGATAATATTATTATGCGTTTGCTAGATATTTTATATGCAATTCCAGGTATATTACTGGCCATCGCCATTATTGCAGCATTTGGTGCTAATACAGTGAATTTAATTATCGCATTGAGCGTAGGGGCTATCCCAACATATGCACGGACGATGCGCGCCAATGTTATGCAAATTGCTAATTATGAATTTGTTGAATCAGCTAGGGCTCTCGGGGTATCGGATGCGGCTATTATTTTTAAGCATATCGTACCGAACTCACTTGCACCAATGATTGTCAAGGCGACATTAACAATCGGTGGGGCGGTCATTTCAACGAGTAGTTTAAGCTTCCTTGGCCTGGGCGTAGAGCCTCATATACCCGAGTGGGGCAATATTTTAAAAGTCGGTAGTACGTATTTAGAAACTAATTCGTATGTAGCTATTTTCCCAGGGTTATGTATTATGCTACTCGTCTTATCGTTTAACTTTTTCGGTGATGGGCTACGAGATGCACTTGATCCTAAAACAAACTAAATGAATTTATTGGAGGAATAGACAGATGAACAAAAAATTATTTACCGTTGCAGCATCAGCAACCGTTGCTGCGGTCGCTTTAGCAGGCTGTGTAGAAACAAAATCGAATGTTGAAAATAAAGGCGATAAGGCTGATTCAGCAAGTACTAAACCAGTCATTGAAGTGCTAGGTATGGCTTCTCAAGAGCAAGATATGAATATCGTACGCGATCAATTAGTGAAAAATGGCTTTGATGTAAAGTTAAATATTCAACCAGACTTCGGTTCTTACTCGGCTCAAAAAGATGCTGGGAACTATGATGTGGCGATTTCTAGCTGGACAACAGTAACAGGTAACCCAGACTATGCTGTAAGAGGCTTATTCAAAACAGGTGGCGATTATAGTGTCACTGCCGATGCAACAGTTGATAAATTAATCGATGAAGCAAGTACGTTAACGGGCGATGCTGCAAAAGAGAAGTATAAGGAGTTAGAGCAAGCATTAGTATTTGATAATGCGTATATTGCACCGTTATACATTTCTCAAAAATTCCAAGGTATTTATTCGAAAAAAGTAAACCCAGATACGGTACGTTTACCAAAATCACGTGCACAAGCATGGGAATCCATCGCCTTTAATGATACGGCAAAAAATGCGACAGACACGTTAGTCTTACATCAAGGGATTTCTTCTTTAACTTCTCTTGACCCGATTAAAGGAAATGATGGTTCGATTAATACTTTAAATACGAATATGTATGTGCGATTAGTGAACTTATCGGATACAGATGAGGTCGTATCTACTGGCTCATTATCTTATAATCACGCTATTTCTGAAGACAACCAAGAGTATTACTTCGTATTACGTGATGACATTCATTTTGCTAAAGTGGAAAATGGCAAAGCAGTGGATACGGGCGATTTAGTTTCGGCTGAAGATGTTGTATTCTCATTAGAACGTGCGAAAGATCAAAATTCAGTGCCAGATCACCGCACATACTCTATCCATGAAAATATTGATACAGTAGAAATCGTTTCAGATATTACGGCACTTGAAGCAGTGAAAACAACTGACGGTAAATCCGTTTTAGATGAATTATCTGATAAACTACCAGCAGCGATTGCACAAGTAGTGACGGATGAAGCGAGTGTAGACAATGCGGCAGGTAAGTATCAAGTAGTGAAAATTACAACGCCAAACCCGTTCCCGCAAGTACTAAACTATTTAGCACACCAATCAGGTGGCATCGTATCTGAAGCGGCAGTGAAAGCAATTAACACATTTGACGTAGCAAGCTATGATCCAAATACAAATGTTGCATACGGTGACCAAGCGACTGTTACAGAAGGTGCAACATATGCCAATCATTTAGCAGCATCTGGACCATATATTTTAGTGCAAAAAAATGATTACGAAGCAACTTTTGTCAAAAATCCTGCCTACCAAGTAGGTACTGAAAACGAGCCGAAAATTAATAATATTAGCGTTCGTTTCATTGAAGATAATGACAGTGCGTTATCAGCACTACGTAATGGAGAAATTGACGTCTTGCAATCTGTACCAGAAACGAAAATCGACGTTGTAAAAGGCGATGCCAACTTAACGTTAAAAACAGCTGATAGTAATGCTGTCTCTTATTTACTAATGAATCCAAAAGGACGCGAAGTATCGAAATCAGTTGACTTACGTAAAGCTATTCTTTACTCGATTAACCAAGATGAATTTATTAGTTACTACCAAGGCAATAAAAAACCAGCAGTATCAACGGTTTCACCACTTGTTGATACAGGATTAAAATTAACAGCTGATACATCAAAAGTAAAAGATTTCTTAAGTGCTTATAAAGCGACTAAGTAACGCGATAGGCATTTAATAGATAGCACTTCAAATCCAAATTCAAAAGGATTTGAAGTGTTTTTTTGAAGGTTAGTCATAAAATTCATGTTTTTTCTTTAAAAAATGGAACTTAATGCTAATTTGAACGTATAAGGAGGAAAAAAAAAAAATCGAAGGGGAGTTGGCGTTGTGATGCGAAAGAAAAATATGATGATTATGATGGTGACATTAGTAGTTGAAACAATTATTACGTATTGTATTGCCTCATTTTTCTCTGTTAGATTTATCGAAGTGATGTTTTTTGTTGGCTTTGTAATAGCAGGCGGAATTTTTTACTTTTTAAGTAGCGGAGGACCAATGGCTCGATTTAATGAAGTTCAAGTTACTGCGCAAACAGGTATCATGCAAAAAAGTGAGCACTATATTGCGAAGAAAGGTCCCATATTTTTTGCATCGGCACTATTTTGCTTAATCGGATTAGTATTCTTTCTATTACTCATTGCAGGCATTATTCCACCTAGTGAAATGTAACACGATAAAGCGAGTTAAAAGTGTAAATAACAATATAATTGTAAAAACCTTTTCAATTCGTTATACGATGATTGGAAAGGTTTTTAAATTTGTTAAATGCATAAGAAAGGGCAAGTGCAACTACGATCTCAATAGAACGAATAAAATACAGGCTAGTTGGAAAGTACTGCATGTAAAAACATGGAGTTGAGCGCTTTGGAATTTTATCAAGATAAAGAACTATACTGCTATAGCTGTCGTAAAAAAACGGTCTTTACATGTAAAGATGCGCACCGTAAAAGTGGAGTAGAAAGTCATTGCAGTGAATGTAGTGGCCTATGGTTTGAATGGCAAAATCGAGCAGTGGAACGAGAGATGGAAAAGTGGGTTGAATATAACCAAAGAATCGTCAATTAATCCTAGTACTTCACATATTATGTACATTTACCTTGTAAACTATTAGGTAAAAAGAAAAATCCTTCTTAAATTATTACGGTATTTTGCTTAAAAGTGATACAAATTATCCATTTAAATCATTCACATAGAACTTATGACTTGTCAATATAGACTATGTCTATTTTTGTTGTATATAATAAAATAAAGTCGAAATGTGAAGGTGATAGAATTGGACGATATAGTCATAACAGGATATGGCATAAAAGCCCCTGGAATATTAGATAAATATAGTTTTTTAAATGTACTACAAAAAGGTATTTGTACGCAGAGCATTTTACACAATAGTGCTCAGCCACATGCTAGTATTGTTGCAGGAATAATAGAAGATAGTTTTCTAGAAATCAACGGCGTCAATTATCGGCGATATCCCCGTTCTGTAAGAATGGCAGTTGCTGCTGCATTGGATGCCGCAGAAATGTCGGCGTTACATCATTTTCAACCACATCGGATAGCGGTCATTATGGGGACTTCTGCTGGAGCAATTCTTGAAATTGAGAAATATGCAAAGGATGCATTTGATTTAAGGAAATTTCCCGTTCATGGGGTTTCCCTTGTGGATACCCATACACTTTCAAATGCTGTTGCGGAAGCGATCGGTTCAAATGGTTCTGCTTTTACAATAACGACGGGCTGCAGTGCAAGTTTAGATGCCATATTATTAGGGAAACAGTTATTAGAGTCTGGCACTGTGGATGCTTGTATTGTTGGAGGTACAGAGGCCCCGTTAGGTCAATGGACAATTAATGGTTTTAAAAAAATAAGATCACTTTCTACGGAGACTTTAATTGAAAATGCCGGTGTACCGTTTTCGACGCAGCATAGCGGTTTTGTTTTATCAGAGGGCGCTGGCGTATTGGTGTTAGAGCGGAGACAATCTGCAAACGCACGCGGGCAGAAAATATATGGGAAAGTGGAACGTGTCATTTCAAGAAATGAAGGGCAAAAACTATTAACTTCAGATATTTCTGGGAGACATATGCTAGACGTTTTCCAAGAAACAATTGGCAATACAAAACCTAGCTATGTTAATAGCCAAGCACTTGGCATAGACATCAATGATCAGATCGAACGATTCATTTTAAAAGAGACTTTTGGTTGTGATGTGCCGATTACTTCAATAAAAGGCATGATAGGGCACACATTTGGCGCAATGGGAGCGATGCAAATTATTGCATCTTTGTTATCAATGGAATACGGTTTCATACCGCCGACGACTAAAACAACAGGAGACGGTTTTGAAGACATACCGATTGTTTTTGAAACGCAGCATCAAGCAGTAGAGTCTGTATGTATTACTACTCATGGAAGTAGCGGGAATAATGCTTGTTTATTACTGACACTTACATAGGAGGCTCTTTATATGTTTTTTATTTTTTTACTTTTGTTATCTTGTATTCCCGTTTGTGTTGGAATTACGATTTTAGTGTTATTCAAAAAAAATAAACTTTCAAAAATTATTTTTTTATTCCTTCTGTTAGCTTCATGTTGGCACATAGATGTGTCATTTTTATATGCAGTTGAACTGTTTAACAGCGAGACCATTATGCTATTTTTCAAGCTTTTTCGCTTTGGCTCTATATTGTTAACACCTACGATTTTTTATGTGGGATATACAATTGTTCAAGAAATATTGCCAAAAGCATATCAGCAAAAGTGGGGTTGTATTGTTAATCGTACGACTGTTGTTATATCTTATGCATTTGCATTATTTGTTTACATAATCGGATGGAGCTCTAAAGGTATTCGTGAATTAGAACTTATTCAAATGGATAATAGTAAATTTTACTTTCCTGTTGACGGACAATTAGCATGGATTTTTAATTTTAATGTCTTTCTTTTTATCGTTACAATTATTATTTGTTTGCTGATTAGTTTAGATGTACAAAATAAAAGTGAACGTTCTTTTTTATTGTATTTTAATATTTTTACAGCGATCGGTTTTGCGATTGGCTACTTAAATATGTTTCCTAGTTCAAGATTGTATCCAAGCTCGATTGCCATTTTGGTTTTTGCAATTTCAATCTTAATCTTATCGAGTCGCATGCATCTAGCTATTGTAAATAATATGAATAAGAAGCTATATGAGCAAAAGCAGTTTTTATTTAGAGTCATTGATTTAAATCCTAATTACATTTATGCGCAAGATGAAAATGGTCGCTATACATTAATGAATAAATCTTATGCGCAATTGATGGGCTTTAGTTTCCAAGATATGCTTGGCAAAACAGATGGTGATTTACTAGCAGAATTGTCTGATGAAGAGGAATGTTACGACCAAGAGAAGAATTCATTTAAGTTGCCAGAAAAGCATTTTATTAAAGAGGAAGCGATTACTACTGCTTCAGGTGACGTAGTATGGGTACAAACGGTGAAAGTACCTATTCAATTAAATGAACGTTCTGCGTTGCTTGCAGTGTCAACAGATATTACTGAACGCAAGCAATATGAAGATGAAATCAAATTTCAAGCGAATCATGATGCGTTAACGGGGTTACCGAATAGAAGAATGTTTAATGAGGATTTAATAGCCCTTTTAGAAAAAGCGAAATTAGAGTCTAGTCAAAATGCTATATTGTTTTTCGATTTAGATCGTTTTAAATATATTAACGATACACTCGGGCACGATGTAGGAGATTTGTTATTAATCGAAGTATCTAGACGTATTGAAATATTGCTCCAAGAAAAACATAGCAGGGCAAATATTTACCGACTTGGTGGAGATGAATTTACTATTTTACTTCCTAATTATGATGCCGTCGAAAGTGAGGCATTCGCGAAGGAATTATTAGCGCAATTTATCACAGGCTTTTGGATCGCTGGCAGTGAGTACTTTATAACGCCAAGTATTGGGATTAGTACATTCCCGAATGATGGCTATGATGCCAATACATTAATAAAGCATGCTGATACAGCCATGTACTATGTCAAAGAAAGAGGGAAAAATAACTATCAATTATTCACCTCGGAAATGCAACAACATTTTTATCGCAAGATGATGATAGAAAAGCAATTACGTACGGCACTAGATAATAATGAATTTGAACTTTATTACCAGCCGATTATGGATGTGAAAACAAATAGACTTATCGGAATGGAATCGCTCATTAGATGGAATAACGACGTTCTTGGACGCGTTACACCCGATGAATTTATATCTATTATGGAAGAGACCGGAATGATTATACCAATCGGTAAATGGGTATTGAATACGGCCATTGCTCAAACTGCCGCTTGGCATAAGGAAACAAATAATCGATTGAAAGTAAGTATTAATGTTTCAGTCAAGCAGTTGCTTGAACCGACGTTTGTAGAAAATGTCAAAAACGCGATAGAGAATGCTTCACTTGACCCGTCTTATGTTGTTTTAGAAATTACAGAAAGTATCGCCATGTATGCGGAGTCCATGATTGAAAAATTGTTTGCACTAAAAAAGCTGGGCATTAGTTTATCGATGGATGATTTTGGTACAGGCTATTCATCGCTTAGTTATTTAAATAAATATCCACTAGATTCTTTAAAAATTGATAAATCCTTTGTCATTGGCATGAATCAAGATGCTGAGAACAAAGCACTCGTCAAAACGATTGTAGCGATTGCTAAACAGCTTGATTTAAAAGTGATAGCAGAAGGTGTAGAAGGTGAGGAAGAATATCAATTCCTGTCTGAAATAGGCTGTGATTGTGCACAAGGTTATCTGTTTAGTAAACCAGTTTCTGTCGCGGAATTTAAAGCACAATGGCTTACAATTAACTAATGTATGCTTGATCGATGAAAGGTAAAAAAGTATGTGAATTTCGCGAGGCTTTCTCTATAGGAGAGAGCCTTTCTTGTAATAATCACTATCGTTTAGAAGGAGCGGTGATAGGTATGAAAAAATGGATTGTATTTTTGACCTTTATTCTATGTATCAGTTTTCAAACCAATACAGAAGCAAAAGTGATTTGGGATGGAGCAGAGATTACGAAAGGGCAAACGGGTAAATTGACCTTTTCAAAAGATGTGAAAATATATAAAAAAAATGCTGATGGCACATTTACATCACTCGTTGTGAAAAAAGGGGAATTTTACCGCGTCTATGGCCATGAGTTTTCGACTGTTGGCAAAGTATATAAAATGAGCGGCGGCTATCGTGTACAAGCAACAAACTTAGTGATTTATAAGGAAGTGCCGTTAACGATTCAACAACAAGTATCAGGGGTGAAGTTTACTGAAGGAACAACTATTTTTGCTAATTCTGCAAAAGGCGTTTCGATTAAAGAAGCACCGAATCGTTCAGCAAAAACGATGATGCAAACGCCATATGGAGCTGTTTTTAAAGTAGTCGAAGTAAGCGGGGATTATGTCAAAGTAGAATATAATCCGAGAACGGATATGACAATCGATTACGTATGGGGCTATGTACCGCAAGACTATGTATCGAATTTACCTGAAGGAACAATTCAATATGTAAAACAAATAGTGGATTTATCAGTTCGTCCAGGATGGCAAAGTCAGTCATTAAAAACTGGTACATCAGTTGCAGTCTATTTCACAACAGCAGATGGGCGTGCATATGTATCTTCAAATAAAGTTTATGGATACATCCCTGCAAGTGCTTTGTCAAAGACGCCAATCGTTGATAAGGAACTACTAAGTTTAGCGGAACCATCGACCATTTTATTTGATGCAACGCAAAAGATTTCTTTATCACAAACAGCACCCGATTACTATTTAGCCGAGTTTTCACCGACTGCGAGTAATCGCTGGCAAGGAACGATACAACTAGTAAATGATGACGAGATTAGCGGAGGCAAACAATTAGAAGGTGCACTTAGCTATACAATCGTTAATAAGAAGCTAACCTATCATTTAGCAAGCGAACGACAGGATGAAAAACTGATGATGCAGTTCCCGTTAAAAGTAAATGATACAATCTATGTTAATGGTCAAGCGCAAAAAGTGAGCAAAATTTATGAGCAATACGCGTTAAATATAACAGGTAGTTATAAAACATTTAACAATGTGGTCATAGCTGGTGACTACCTTATTGCGAAAGGTTTAGTGAAGGGACCTTATAATTATTGGATTAACATGTAGCGTAATCTTTAGATTTGTTTAATCGAGATGGTCATTTAGTTAGTAGGAATACTTAAGGCAGTAAGGAGCAGGGGATAGATGATCTATCGCTTTTTATTACTATTAGCAACGATAATCTTTATAGTCAATTTATATGTCCTTCCAACATTTTTCTCCATTGAACCAGACCGTACAGGTACTTTGATTGGATTAATCATCATCATCGTTATTATGTATCATTTATTAAACAATAAAGGTAAAAATTAATTTCCTCGTGCAGCTCCTTTCAGGTAGGAATGCTGCACGATTTTTTATGTTTCAGCAATTTTTATTGCATGAAATGTCTATTTTATGTATTTAAATTGAAAAAAATGTTCAAAAAAAACAAAAAGATGCGCTCATTGACCAAATTAGTGGTACAGTTAGAAAGTATATTTTAAAAGTGAGTAGGAGACAAAAGATGATTGAAATCAAAACATCTCCATTAAGTGATGGAGAATTCAATAGAGGGGTATTTGCTACATGTGATATCCCAAAAGGAACGCTTTTACACGAAGCACCGGTTATTTCATATCCAAATGAACAGCATCAGTACATTGAGCAAACATTACTTGCCGACTATGCATTTGAATATGGCATAGGACAATCCGCTATACTACTAGGCTATGGTATGTTGTTTAATCATTCGTATGAACCGAATGCAACGTATGAGATTAATTTTAGAAACCAAACATTTGATTTCTTTGCTTACAAAGATATTAAAGCTGGAGAAGAAATATGTATCAATTATAATGGTGAAGTAGATAATCAAGATCAACTATGGTTTAACGAGGAAAAATAAGATTTAATAGTAAGCTGCCCTATACAAGTAACTGTATAGGGATTTTTTTATGTTAGTACTAGACAAATGAGATTTTGTATTATATAATAAAGTTAATAAAATCGTTTACGAAGAAACAATGAATTCACATGTTACAAAGAGTCATCGTGTTTTGTTCGGTACTTTTTGTAATATGTGAATTTTTTTCTTTTGAGGAAATCGGATATTATTAAATACAATTAATGGAGGTCATTTAAATGACACAACAAGGTACAGTAAAATGGTTTAACGCAGAAAAAGGTTTTGGTTTCATCGAAGTAGAAGGCGGAAACGATGTATTCGCTCACTTCTCAGCTATCCAAGGTGATGGTTTCAAAACACTTGACGAAGGTCAAAAAGTTGAATTCTCAGTAGAAGAAGGCCAACGTGGACCTCAAGCTACAAACATCGTAAAACTTTAATTTTTATTAAACATACGATAACAGACTGTAGACGAACTCAAAGAAATTTGAGTTTGCCTACAGTTTTTTCTTTTTACCGGTCTATTTAGATGAAGCGTAGGATACGTGTCGATGTAAGCCCTTTAAAAGCTCGTATAGCGCATTTTAATAATTAATTGATGTTTTTCCTTAGTGTTGAGTAAATAGTTACTAGAGAACCGTGAAAGGGCCTTTAAACTTGTCGTAAAAAATTGTTGTTGGCTGCGTTGTCGGTGAACCCTAAATAGCACGCGCACACTGTAAGAAGCGGGCATTATGTACGAGCAATGTTGTGATTTTTTACCCTCAGAAGTTGGTTTGGTATTTATCTCTTTAGGATAGACTGACATCAAAGTAAAGGAGGGTATACAATGTTACAAATTGAATCGAGTATTGTCGGCAAAGAAATTTCTTTTGGCTATTTACGTGATCATATTGAGAGACATGGTTTTACAATTGGGGGAAATTGGGAGTATCACAAAGGCAGCTTTGATACGATTTTATCAAGTGATGGAGGGGAAACAATCTATTTGCGTGTACCTTTTATCGTAACGCAGGGAGAATTAGATTTCTATGATGCCCAAATTCGCTTCCAAAACCCGTTTGTGATTAAACATGTGACGAATGTGGGCTTAGATTATGATGAGGGCTCATTACTTGATGCAACAGG
Organism: Lysinibacillus sp. 38-6; assembly: GCF_046245175.1. Taxonomy (GTDB): domain Bacteria; phylum Bacillota; class Bacilli; order Bacillales_A; family Planococcaceae; genus Lysinibacillus. Next base: position 1,941,238 of record NZ_CP176417.1, on the reverse strand, counting down.
AGCTAGTCAATTCCAAGCGCCGCTTGATAAAGATGGCCATATTCACGATAAAAGTAAATGGATACAAGTTGGTGAGAAGGTAGTGGCGGATAAAGTTCTTCCTTATTTTCACTAGGCTTTATCCCAACATTATGTTAGTCACACTTTTTATAAGTAGTGGCTTTTATTTTGCGTAAAATAATCCGGTTATAGAAGACCTTCATCGTGATAGAGCGCGTGATGTTGATAAAGTTTGTCGATGCCACCTCGATAATAAGGCATGCGAACGTTGGCTATGTCTATTGGAGCCCATTCGATGTGTGATATTTCATCAGGCAACACTATTTCTTCAACGCCGCCTATGATTTGCGCTTCAAAAGTGAAAAATAAAGCATGATGGTTTCTAACCTTAAATTTCGTTTCATTTACCGCGAGTAACTTTCCTACTTCAACAATATAGCCTGTTTCTTCACTGACTTCACGGATAGTAGCTTCCATCAGCGTTTCATGTGCTTCCACTTTGCCACCAGGAAGTGACCAATGTCCTTCATGATTATGAACCATTAGTATTTGATTATGGAGATTTTTAATTAAAGCATAGACTACCTTGACTTCTTCCATTAGTATCACCTTTTCCTTTCATTTTTTAAAGATATAGGTACATAATAGTTTATTGGAATATAAATGGAAAGTAAATAAATTGCATATTGAAAAGAGGGAAAGTGATTGGTGAAAAAACTCTGTTTTATGTTATTAATAGTCATTATGATGGTGGGATGTTCAACATCAAAACCTACCAATCATGAGCAGGAGAAGGGTACAGCTATGCAAACACTCAGCAATAGAGGGATTGAAGTAATTGCGGAAAATTTAGAGATACCTTGGGCAATCGAAAAAGTTGAAAATCAGTTTTACATTACGGAGAGAACAGGTCATATTGTGAAAATACAAGAGGGCACAATGGAGAGACAACAAGTCCGTTTGAAACAAGAACTAGCGACAGCTGCGGAAGCAGGGTTATTAGGATTTGTACTTGCGCCAGATTTTACGCAATCGAAACTTGCATACGCTTATTATACGTATGTCGATGGAGATAAACAGTTTAATCGCATTGTAACACTGCGACAAAAGGACGATGTTTGGTATGAAGAGCAATTGCTACTCGATCATATTGTCAGCGGCGCCTTCCATCATGGGGGGCGACTGAAAATTGGCCCTGATGGCAAGCTATACGCAACGGTGGGGGATGCAGTGCAAGCGTCTGTAGCGCAAGACCTGTCAGCATTAGAAGGGAAAATTTTGCGGATGAATTTAGATGGCTCTGTACCACAGGATAATCCATTTCCGAATTCAGTCGTCTACAGTTATGGCCATCGTAATCCTCAAGGGTTGGCATGGTCGTTAGATGGGGTGTTATTTGCAAGTGAGCATGGCAACAGCGCCAATGATGAAATAAATATAATCGAAGCAGGTCAAAACTATGGTTGGCCCATTATTGAAGGGAATGAGACACAGCGGGGCATGATATCCCCTCTATTTACGTCAGGAAGTAATACAACATGGGCTCCTTCTGGGATGGATTATGATGATAATAACCTGTATGTAGCTGCATTAAGAGGGACTGCAATTTTGGAATTTAATCTTGCGACGAATAAACAAAGGGAGCTTATAACAGGGCTCGGAAGAATTCGCGATATTGTTGTAGATGAACAGTATCTTTATTTTGTCAGTAATAATACGGATGGACGTGGAAACCCGCAACATAATGATGATAAGTTATACCGAATACCATTATGATATAATGATTTTGAAAACTTTGAATTCTAAGGGGAAGATGGAGGAGAGCAATAATGGCTACAAATTATAAGACAATCGCTGTTGCAATAGACTTTTCACAACAGTCGTTGAAAGCCTTTGAAAGAGCGGTAAAATTAGCAATAGAATATGGGGCAACATTACAATTAGTGAATGTAATTGACACTAAATCATTTGGTGCTATTACAGCATATGACTTAAAGTATGCGGAGAAATTGAAAGAAGAGCATTTTAGTAAAATAGCAGAGTTAAAAAAAGAAGCGCTCGCTGCACAAGTAACGGAAGTAGAAGCAATTGTAGAAACAGGATCACCGAAAAGTATTTTGACACAACTTCCTGGGGTAGACTTACTTGTATGTGGCGCAACTGGGTTAAATCAATTAGAGAAGATGGTCCTAGGTTCTGTAGCTGAGCGTATTGTTCGTATGGCTTCCTGTGATGTATTGCTCGTTCGCTAGCTGCATTCAAGCATCAGCCTATAGAACAAATACAAGAGATTAGCTTTTGTAGCTATAAAAAAAGACCGAGAAAATGATAACCATTTTCTCGGCTTTTTTATTAGTAACCCCAGATCATTGCGAATAATGTACCAAGGATTGTCACAACAGCTACGAATACTGAATATAAAATTGTTGTATATAATGTTTTCTTATCTTCAGATTCACCGATGTGCATGAATAATACTAATTGAACAGTTGCTTGTGCAAGTGCTGTCACTAATAGGATAGCAAATGCCATGTTGTAAGACATATCAAATTTCACAACTGCTAAAGCTACAATTGTTAATAACAGTGAGAAGCCGAAGCCCATCACATGTTGTTTTGGGAATAATTCCTTCATCAGCTAATCAGTCCTTTCAAGTAGACGAAGCTGAAGATGAAAATCCAAACTACGTCTAGGAAGTGCCAGTACAGTGAGAAGATAAACGCTTTGTTAGCCGTTTGTGGGTTTAAGCCACGACGAGCCACTTGGATTAAAATTGCAACGCCCCAGAAGAAACCGAAAGTTACGTGGGCACCGTGCGTACCAAGTAAAGTCATTAATGAAGATAAAAATGCACTTGTTGTAATCGTTGCACCTTCATGAACATAAGTGAAGAACTCGTCAATCTCAATACCTAAGAAGCCAAGACCTAAAATAAGTGTAATGATGAAGAATGTCATCATTGCTTTTTTGTTGCCAAGACGCATAGCGTGTACGCCAAGACCAATTGTGAAACTACTTGCTAAAAGTAAGAATGTTTCAAGTAAAACTGGTGTTAACTCGAAAATCTCAGCACCGTCTGGGCCACTACCTGTACGAGTGTGAAGCGTGAAATAGACAGCAAAGAGTGTAGCGAATAACATGATTTCGGCGCCAAGGAAGATCCAGAAACCAAAAATCTTTAAGCGGTTTTCCTCTGTACTATATTCTAATGGAAGTGAAGAATCGATTTTCATATTATTTATCACCTCTCAAACTTTTTTCAGTCTCCATAATTTCTTCAACTGAAATGTAACGACCATGATCATCTTCAAATGAACGATGAGCCATGAAGCCAAATACAACAAGCATGCTGATAATGGCTGGAATCCATAGACTAAATACAGCGAAGAATGCTGCTAGGAATAAGAATCCACTTGTCCAGAATGGAGTACCTGTGTTGTTAGGCATGTGGATTTTTTCAATTTTACCAGCAGTAATATCGCGACCTTCTTTTTTCGCGAACCAGAACTCGTCTAAACGAGATACAGTTGGTACTACTGCAAAGTTGTATTCAGGAACTGGAGAGTGAGTAGCCCATTCTAATGAACGACCATCCCAAACATCTGCTTTCTCGTTACGAGGCATATGTTTCCAGCTGTAGTAAATGTTATAACAGATTAACGCAAAGCCGACTGCAAGTCCAAGTGCACCGATGAACGATAGCATGTTTAGTGGACCGTAACCAGTTGAAGCTGAGTATGTGTACATACGACGAGCATAACCATCTAAACCTAAAATGAATAGAGGGAAGAATGTTACGTTGAAGCTGATCGCGATAAACCAGAAACCAGCTTTCCCTAATTTTTCGTTTAAACGGAAACCGAACATTTTTGGCCACCAGAAGTGGTAACCTGCAAGTACACCAAATACTGTACCTGGAATTAATACATAGTGGAAGTGGGCAACTAAGAACATCGTATTGTGATATTGATAGTCGGCACTTGCCATTGCTAGCATTACACCTGTAACCCCACCGATAGTGAAGATTGGAATAAAGCCTAGTGCATAAAGCATTGGGGTAGTAAATTGAATCTTACCGTGCCTCATTGTGAGCAACCAGTTGAACATCTTAACCCCGGTTGGAACAGCAATCGCCATTGTTGTAATAGAGAATACACTGTTTACCATAACGCCGTGACCCATTGTATAGAAGTGGTGGGCCCATACTAAGAATGACAGTAATGAAATGACAACCATACTCATTACCATTGATTTGTAACCGTATAAGTTTTTACGTGCAAATGTCGCAATAACTTCAGAGAAAATACCGAAGGCAGGTAGGATAACGATATAAACTTCAGGATGTCCCCAAACCCAGAATAGGTTGGCCCAAAGCATGTCCATACCACCGTCTGTCATAGCAAAGAATTTTGTACCGAATTGACGGTCTAACATCATTAATGCAAGCGCAACAGTTAATACTGGGAACGCGAATACGATAATAACGTTTGTAATTAAAATTGACCAAGAGAACATTGGCATTTTCATTAATGTCATACCAGGAGCACGCATTTTAAAGATCGTTGTGATGAAGTTCACACCCGTTAATAACGTACCAATACCTGATAATTGTAGTGCTAAAGAATAATAGTTATTCCCAACAGTTGGACTGAAATCTGTGCTTGCTAATGGGAAGTAAGCTGTCCAACCTGCATCTGGAGAACCACCAATAATGAATGATAGGTTCAGTAAGCCACAACCTGCAGCAAATGCCCAGAAGCTGACTGCATTAAGTCGTGGGAATGCAACGTCACGAGCACCAATTTGCAATGGAATAACGATGTTCATTAAACCGATTACAAATGGCATCGCCATAAATAGAATCATGATTAAACCATGTGTTGTGAAAATCTCATTATAATGTTGTGCATCAAGAAGTCCGTTATCAGGAACAGCAGTTTGTGCACGCATTAAAAGTGCGTCGATACCACCGCGGAATAGCATTAAAAGTGCAACGGCGATATACATAATACCGATTTTTTTATGATCGACTGTTGATAGCCAGTTTTTATAGAAGTAGCCCCATTTTTTAAAATAAGTTAGGCCTGCTACGACAACAACTGCACCAACTACGATACTGATAGCTGCCGCTAAAATCATCGGTTCTTGCAGTGGATGGAATAATTCTTCCATACTCATAGGATGCGCTCCTTTCAAATTTGAAAATTAATGTGAATGTGTTGATTCTGCATCACTGTTTGAATGGTCCATATCTTCATGATTCATATCTTCGTCAGACATGTCCATGTCGCTATGATCCATACCCCCCATATCCATATCACCGTGTGGCATTGGTGCTGGGCTGAAATCTAAGTGAGTAGATGAGTAGCTTGAACGACCTACATGTTCAGCTGCTAAAAGTTCTTTGAATTTTTCTTCAGTTAATGGTTTTTCGTTCGCTTTTACGTCCTTAACCCATTGATCGAAGTCTGCTTGAGTCATAGATTGTGCTTCAAATTCCATTTCCGCAAATCCACGACCGTTAAAGTTTGAGTTACGACCCATGAATGAGCCAACTTCATCAGCTGCAAGGTGAATAGTTGTTAACATGTCACTCATTGCATATTTTTGACCTGCTAACTGTGGAATCCAGAAACTTGTGATTGGTCCGAATGAATACAATTTGAATTCGATAGGACGATCAGTTGGAATGTTTACATAGTTCACAGTCTCAATACCTTGTTCTGGATAGCTGAAGTGCCATTTCCAGTTTGAAGATGCTGCATAAATAACAAGAGGTTCTTTATTGTCATAACCTTCTGGTGTTGTTTCTACCGTACTAGTTGATTTAACAGTAACAATTGCTAGGAATGCTACGATAATAATTGGAATAACTGTCCACGTAATCTCTAATACGTGACTACCTTCTTCATGAGGTGGCTCATAATCGGCAGATGCTTTAGATGCACGATATTTTGTTAGCATAAACGCGAAAAGCACATACACGACTAGTAAAATAACTGCCATTGTAATAATGGATAAAATAATTGTGTTTGATAATGTTTGAGCATTCGGTCCTTTTGGATTGAAAACTGTTAATGGTTCACATCCAGAAAGGATTGCGATAGCGCCAAATGCTAAAAACATTAAGCTTAATTTTTTATTCATGTTTGACTCCTTTCTATAAAACGGCTATTCATAAATTTAATGTGTAGTAGTATTGATTCACATTTACAAATAGTGGGTATTGAGGTCACCTCTTTTTACTGATGTACCAATCAAGTACTATTGTGTTTACAATGACAATGGCAAGTTTCAATATGAAACGGAAAGTCTAGTAAATGATTGGTCTGTTGCAAGCGTTCTTCAACACGATGATGAATGCACCATGAATTAGATAATAATTCAATGTCGATGGTCACATCATGTCTGTGTTTGCATATAGGATTATACGCCCGCTTCACTAGAAAAAAAAATATTTAATTATAAAATTGATAACGAATAGGGGGTGAATATGAACATTTTTTGAACAAAAAAAGCTATTTTGCTATTGGTATTTTCAGGTTATAATAATTTAGCACTGTATAAACGTTGAAAATACTGCGTTTATCATATTTAACTAAGTAAATATTTTTTTTGTGAAATTTATCATTTCACATTTTAGACGATGATTTGTAATAAAATCCGTGGCGCGACAATGTTTTTAATTGTTTTTAGTTGCTTTTTTTTTAAAAAAGGAGTATATAAAATGGATGTTTAATATACGATAAAGGATAAATTTTCTATGAAAGGAATCATTATTAAGGTGTATTTTGGAATGGTGTTGAAATTATGTTAAAATAATTAAATGATTTCTATAAATTACAAATATTAGTATATTAATATTGAAGTTTGTCAAAAAGCCTATGTCACAAGTTGAAATAGTTTGAAAGTAATGACTAGGTCTTTGCTAAATCTACAAAATAGATTACGTGGTGCTGCTAGCGATGGTAATGACCAGATTGGACGAAGAGACATAGGTTACTAGTGTGTTGTGAAGCGTTGGCAAGCGGAGGATAATGCTGTGGGAACTGTGCATAATAGGACGCGAACAATGATTCACTGTAGCGTTCATCAACGGCATAGAAAAAGTGTTAGATTGATTGCGATCGATCTAACACTTTTTCTATTTAGTCCTGATGATTGAATAATTTACGAACCGAGCTTAAGCCACTTTGCTACGTGTATATATAGAGTGTTTTGAAGTTTAGGGGCTAAATTTTTCATTTTTAAAGCGAAATACAATGTTTTCATTGTATTTAATGTGCAAGTGCGACCGCTGAAAAAGCTTTCATTATAGCCTTGCGTTACTAAATGCATTTCAAACTTATCAAAAGCTTGCTCCACCCATTCTATTAACGCCTCTTCAGAATAGTTGCGCTCTAATAATGCCTCGATAATATTGACAAAGCGTTCTTCCTCGTCGTTGACATAGACAACATCTTTCCAAGTGACCAGTTTTAGTGCATGTAAAATGGCTGGTGCATGTTGCAAATCAAACTTAGGGTGCTTGATTGTCGTGGTAGCTAAATCGGCACCATGTGCAAGGCTATGCGCCCATCCCTTTCCTTCCACGTACCCTCTTGTATCTTTTTCAAGTAACAAATAACGACCGATTTTTTTAAAGAACAATTGTAAGCGATGATCATCCAACAGAAGGAGCTCACTATCCTTAGCTAGAATGCCAGCGACAAGTAAAGCGGAAAAAGAGCGTGTAAATACACTGTCTGTCAGTTGTTCGCCAATATTAGCATATAAGAAATCGTCTCCAGTTGCCGTATCAAACAAATATTGTAGTTGTTGTGCGCTCAGGCAATTGTCGCTAAGTAAGTCGACAAATGTTCTGTATATAAGATGATCGCGTAGTTTTTCATCGGTAGAACCGATGTGTTCTAACATGTTCTTTAACAGCCAGTCGCCCTCTATTTCAAAAAATGCTTGGCGTTCTGGAAGTGTCATAGAAGAAAATGATTGTAATGCTTCTTTTATATCCATGAAAAATGCCTCCAATAATAAATCTCATTGTTATTATACAATCTTTACGATAGAAAATTGTCAGATGTGCATTTTTTAATGGTTACTTTCACAATAGGAATACCGGAATCTATAGAAAGCTGATATGATTATAGCGCAACGAATAAGGGATTGATGTAGAAGGACGACAAAAAGACATACGTTTAGTATGCCTTAGACAAAAAAATTGTTTAGCTAGCCGGTTTTGAAAGCATGATGTACATACACGGATTTTGTTTAGCTTCCTATAATATAACAGCAGATTTTATGCCAAGAGGCCATTCGATAAATGAATTTTGATTTGTTTTTAATTCTACTAAAATACTTGCGTTTTTGATGGCATCTAAAATCCACTCACTATAATGGAAGGTAGGTTGCGGGTGCTGTAAAATCCGTTCCATATCTTTTGTATCAATATGCAGAAGTTTATAATTGCATTCAATATGAACACTTTGGGGAATAATAAAAAGCGACTCCTGATGATGACCAATTGAGATGGAACCGGGGATAGTCCCTTGAATACTCGAAATATGTGTTGCTGCTTCTTGCGTAAATGGATTAATTTTTGTGTGCGTGAAAAATTCAAAGTCAATTGAATAATCTTGTTGAGGGCCGTGTGCTGTTGTAATTGAAATAACTTTAATTGATAGTGCTTCAAACGTTGGTGAGATACGGTTATCAAATTCTGTGATTGTATCCATTAATGGCATGTCTTACACTCCTTGTGAACAACTTGTTTTCGTCTAGGTGACTATGACTATGTGGGTTGAAGCGCAATTTGTTATTAAGCTTCAAAATGATGGGTATTATTAATTATAATTCAATTTATTGAAAAATATGAATAGAAATTCAATTATTTTTGTAAAAAATAAACAATTTAAAAAAGAGGTGAGAGAAATGGCAAAGCAAAAGCGTCATGTTATTAAACATGACAATATTGTTGTTTTTCCTGGGGCAACTGACATGTTAATCCGAGAGGGGCATATGTACGCGGAAAACAATCAATATGAAGATGCTGTCGCGTGCTTTGAAAAGGCGTTTTTATATGAAAATGGCGATGAAAAAGCCTTAAGTGTTTACGCATATGCTTTATATGAACTGAAGCACTATGTAAAAGCAAAAGAAGTATGTGAGCAGTTATTAGCCATGGGCACCTCTATGTATGTGGAAGTGATGGAGCTATATATCACCATTTGTATGCAGTTGAAGGAATATCATCAAGTAGAAGCGATTATAACGACCTTGATCGAAGAAAATGTACTTCCTGAAGCACAACTAGAAAAGTTTGAACGCTTAAAACATATCAATAGTGAAGTGGCTAAAAAGCTTCAACAAAGAGAAGATGTACAAGAGCTGATAGAAGAGCAAGAGTATGAATTAGCTAAATTTAGAGCGCTTACGCCAAATGAACAATCGCTGCGACTGCACAGGTTGATGGATACGAATGTGAGACAGTTAAAAATGGCGTTAAAGGCCATAATTGAATGTTCAGATATTCATCCATTTGTTCGGAGTCTAGCGCTTATCTTGCTTGTTGAACAAGAAGTATCTATTGAAGTAGTCGTTACAAAATTTGAACAAACGAAAATAATCAATCCAACCGAACTTGCATTGCCTAATCAATTACAGCAGTATAATGAAATAAAAAAAATGATAGAATCTAAATTAGAGCAAGACCCATCAACATTAGAAATGGTACAATATTTAATGGCTAAGCATGCTATTGTGATGTATCCGTTTGAATGGCATCCGTTTGAAGCCGATGCTATTGCTAATGGTTACATCGATTTTGTACAAGCCATGCTTGGTAATGTCCAGGAAACGGACGATGAAATCTTCGGCTTTTTACAAATGTTAGAAAAACTAACAGAACTCCATGAAGTATGAAATAAGTTGAAACTATACGCATCTATGATATACTAAAATGGTTGTCAAAATCGTAGTTACGAATAAATTGTCTAACATTTAAACTTGATTCAACCAATGTCCCCTTCTTCATGAAGTAGGTGGATCAATGTCAAAGGTTTTTAGTGGTGACACGAAGTCTTTGACGCATGTTGCGGATTTTTTACAAAAAAATTATCGAGAAATCGAAATCCGGACGCAATTACGTTATGGTAATTGAAACTAGATTATTTTGGAGGTATTTATACATGTCAGCAAAATGGGAAAAACAAGAAGGAAATATCGGTACTCTAACAATCGAAGTACCAGCTGCAGAAGTAGACGCAGCAATGGACCAAGCATTTAAAAAAGTTGTAAAACAAATTAACGTTCCAGGTTTCCGTAAAGGTAAAATGCCTCGTAAAATGTTTGAACAACGTTTTGGAATTGAATCTTTATACCAAGATGCTTTAGAAATCATCGTGCCAGATTCTTATGCAAAAGCAATCGACGAAGCTGGAATTATGCCAGTTGATTACCCAGAAATTTCTGGTACAGAAAACTTCGTACATGGTCAAGATTTCTCATTCACTGCTCAAGTAACAGTGAAACCAGAACCAAAACTTGGCGAATACAAAGGCTTAGAAGTTACGAAACTTCCAGTTGAAGTAACAGACGAAGAAGTTGAAGCGCAAATCCAAGAACAATTAGCTCGTAAAGCTGAACTTGAAATTAAAGAAGATGAAGCAATCGTAGAAGGCGATACTGCTGTAATTGACTTTGAAGGTTTCGTAGGTGAAGAAGCATTCGAAGGCGGTAAAGGCGAAGATTACCCATTAGAAATCGGTTCAGGTTCATTCATTCCTGGATTTGAAGAGCAATTAGTAGGCGTTAAAGCTGGCGAAGAAAAAGATGTGGCTGTTACTTTCCCAGAAGAATACCACGCTGCTGAATTAGCTGGTAAAGAAGCTACTTTCAAAGTAACTGTGAAAGAAGTTAAAACAAAAGTTCTTCCTGAGCTAAACGATGAGTTTGCAAAAGAATTAGATCCAGAAGTTGAAGGCGTAGAAGCATTACGTGCAAAAATTAAAGAACAAACAGCTGCTCAAAAACAAGCAGAATCAGATGCTACACTTCGTGATGAATTAGTAGAAAAAGCTGCTGATAATGCAGAGTTTGAAGTGCCAGCTGGTATGATTAACTCAGAAACAGATCGCATGTTACAAGAATTTGGCCAACGCTTACAAATGCAAGGTATGAACTTAGATTTATACTACCAATTCTCTGGTCAATCAGAAGAAGATTTACGTGGTCAAATGAAAGAAGAAGCAGAAAACCGCGTACGTGTTTCTTTAACACTTGAAGCAATTGCTGAAGCAGAAAAAATTGAAGCTACTGAAGCTGATATCGAAGCAGAATTAGAAAAAATGACTGCTCAATTCAACATGACAAAAGAACAAATTACAGGCGCTCTTGGCGGTACTGCTGTTCTTGAAAATGATATTAAAATCCAAAAAACAGTTGAATTTTTAGTAGAAAACGCTAAAATTACTGAATAAGATTTTTTACGTAATTAGATAGAAAAAATAACAAGACAAGGTACGGCGTAAAACCGTGCCTTGTTTTATCACACATAGCTTTTTAGTTTAGGCTAAAGGGGCCCCAACCTCTCACAGTCGAGGAGACAAAAAGTTAGTCTGATTTTTACTAACTGTTATACTTTTGGAGGCAACTTTAGTTAATTTCTTATACATAGTATTGTTGTTATACTTATTACACACGATGCTAAATTTTAACTTCATTGTAGTAAAGCCGAAAAGTAGCAGTAGTACTAATGCCTTCATTAATTGGAGAAGAACGCACTTAGGTTTTATGATTGAGGGAGCTTGAACTCCTGAACAATGAAGCTAAATATCAGGCAGTGGTCATGGGTTAATCTGAATGGTCGCATCAATTCGAATTATCTGCATGAAAGCGAGCAGACAGCGGTTATGGTTTATGCGCAAATGCTGCAATTACTTAGCTAACTGCCTGCTGCTTGAAAACTTGAAAATAATTCAAAATCTAGAGGCATTTGCGCCATGACGTAAATGTTACAATCAATTTATTTGATAATGGTTCAATAATCTTGTAAGATTGTAGCTTGAATAGGGGTGAAACATATTGTTCAAATTTAATGATGAAAAAGGCAATTTAAAATGCTCATTCTGTGGAAAGCCACAAGAACAAGTACGTAAACTAGTTGCAGGTCCCGGTGTTTATATTTGTGATGAATGTATCGAACTTTGTTCAGAAATCGTTGTAGAAGAACTAGGTGTTGAGGAAGAAATTGATTTCCAAGATATCCCGAAACCGAAGGAAATCTTATCGATTTTAAATGATTATGTAATTGGACAAGAGCGTGCGAAAAAAGCCTTAGCGGTTGCGGTTTACAATCACTACAAACGCATCAATACAAATAGTAAAATCGATGATGTGGAATTAGCAAAATCGAACATTGTGTTAATCGGCCCAACTGGTAGCGGTAAAACATTATTAGCTCAAACTTTAGCACGTATACTAAACGTACCTTTCGCAATTGCAGATGCTACTTCTTTAACAGAAGCTGGTTATGTGGGTGAAGACGTTGAAAATATTTTACTAAAATTAATTCAATCAGCAGATTACGATATCGAGCGTGCCGAAAAAGGGATTATCTATATTGATGAAATCGATAAAGTTGCACGTAAATCAGAAAATCCATCGATTACGCGCGATGTTTCTGGTGAAGGGGTTCAACAGGCGTTACTTAAAATTTTAGAAGGCACTGTTGCAAGTGTACCTCCACAAGGCGGACGTAAGCATCCACACCAAGAGTTTTTACAAATTGATACGACAAATATTTTATTTATCGTAGGCGGAGCATTTGATGGTATTGAATCCATTATTAAACGTCGTCAAGGTGAAAAAGTAATTGGTTTCGGCTCAGATCCTAATAAGGTCGAAATGGACGAAGGTTCATTAATGTCGAAATTAATTCCAGAAGATTTGTTGAAGTTTGGTCTTATTCCAGAATTCATCGGTCGTTTACCGGTACTTGCCAGCCTAGAACAATTAGATGAGGCTGCACTTGTACAAATTTTGACGGAACCAAAAAATGCACTAGCGAAGCAATATCAAAAAATGCTTGAACTAGATGGTGTTGAGCTTGAGTTTGATGAAGGTGCCCTTTCTGAAATTGCCAAGGAAGCAATTGAGCGTAAAACAGGTGCACGTGGTCTTCGTTCAATTATTGAGTCAACAATGCTTGAAGTAATGTACGAACTACCATCACGTGATGACGTGAAAAAATGTATCATTACGGCAAAAACAATTACGGATAAAGAGAAACCGAAATTGCTTCTTGAAGATGGCACTGAACTCGATGAAGGTAGCGACACAAAAACTTCGGCATAATAAACAGACGTAGCTGTCTATTGTTATGAAAAAAAGAGTAACTTAGCTGACTTCGATTGTGCAATGTTCGCACATATCGAGAGTCAGCTTTTTATTCATACATAAAGCCGACGACTGTAAATAGATGAAATTTTTGGCTCGTTTGAATAGATAGTGTGAATCGGTTTTTTAAACACATACTAGAAGCGCGGGATTGTGAACAAGAAAATTTTGACGGAGGTGAATACCCGCATGGTAACAATTCAAAAAACAACAAATGTACCATTATTGCCTTTACGTGGACTTTTAGTATACCCGTCGATGGTGTTACATATTGATGTGGGTAGAAATCGTTCTGTAGCGGCGCTAGAACATGCAATGCTAGAGGACCAATTGATTTTATTGGTAACACAAAAAGAAATGCACGATGAACAGCCAGAAGAGCAGGATTTATATCCAGTTGGGACAATGGCTTATGTAAAGCAAATGCTAAAATTGCCAAATGGCACGCTACGAATTTTAGTGGAAGGTGTAGCACGTGCAACGTGGACCAACTATCAAGCATTCGATAAATATACAGTTGTTGATATTGATGTTAAAGAGGATAAAGTTGAAAAAGACGTGGAAACACAGGCGTTAATGCGTACATTGTTAACGTATTTTGAACGCTACGCAAAATCCTCCAACAAAATAACGACAGAAACAATCAATACTGTGGCTGATATTGAAGAACCAAGCCGTCTTGCTGATATTATTGCCTCGCATTTACCAATCAAAATTGCGGATAAACAAGAAGTTCTAGAAATGCTCAATGTTAAGAAACGTTTAGATCATTTAATTATTCGTCTGCATGATGAGCAAGAAGTATTAGATCTTGAAAAGAAAATTAATACAAAAGTTAAGCAATCAATGGAGCGTACGCAAAAGGAATATTACTTGCGCGAACAAATGAAAGCTATCCAAACAGAGCTTGGAGATCGTGAAGGGAAAACTGGTGAAGTCGCTGAATTGCGGAAGCAAATTGATGAAGTAGGTATGCCTGAATCGACAAAAGAAGCCGCGTTAAAAGAGCTTGATCGTTACGAAAAGTTACCGAGCGCAAGTGCGGAAAGTGGCGTCATTCGAAACTATATTGACTGGTTAGTGGCCTTACCTTGGACGAAGGCGACTGAAGACCGAATGAATATTGCGCATGCAGAGGAAATTTTAAACCGAGATCATGATGGTTTAGAAAAAGTAAAAGAGCGCGTACTTGAATATTTAGCTGTGCGTCAGTTGAAAAATTCATTACGTGGACCGATTCTTTGTTTAGCGGGCCCTCCAGGCGTTGGTAAAACTTCATTAGCACGCTCAATCGCGGAAAGTTTAGATCGTAAATTTATTCGTATTTCTTTAGGCGGTGTGCGCGATGAGTCTGAAATTCGAGGACATCGTCGTACGTATGTCGGAGCGATGCCAGGTCGTATTATTCAAGGAATGAAAAAAGCGGGTACGATTAATCCGGTATTTTTACTGGACGAAATCGATAAAATGTCAAATGATTTTAGAGGAGATCCTGCAGCTGCCATGCTAGAAGTGCTAGATCCCGCTCAAAACAATACGTTTAGCGATCATTACATTGAAGAACCGTATGACTTATCGAACGTATTATTTATTGCCACAGCAAATGATTTAAGTACCATTCCTGGCCCTTTATTAGACCGAATGGAAGTCATTTCAATTGCTGGTTATACAGAAATTGAAAAGGCGCAAATTACAAAAAATCATTTAATTCCAAAGCAATTAAAAGAGCATGGCTTGAAGAAAACGCAAGTTGTGATTAAAGATGAAGCGGTGTTGGACATTATTCGCTACTATACACGTGAAGCAGGTGTCCGAGGCCTAGAACGTCAAATCGCCACACTTTGTCGTAAAATCGCTAAAGTGATTGTTTCTGGAGAAAAGAAACGTGTGACTGTAAGCTCCAAATCATTGGTCGAATATCTTGGTAAGCATCGTTTCCGCTATGGACAAGCGGAAGAAGAAAATCAAGTGGGTGTAGCAACAGGGCTAGCCTATACTACGGTTGGTGGCGACACATTGCAAATTGAGGTTTCTTTAACGCCTGGTAAAGGGAAAATACAGTTAACGGGGAAACTCGGAGACGTCATGAAGGAATCAGCGCAAACAGCGTTATCATATGTGCGAACAAAAATAGAAGAGCTTAATGTAGACTCAGAATATTTTGATACACATGATATCCATATTCATGTACCTGAAGGAGCAGTACCAAAAGATGGGCCGTCAGCAGGTATTACGATGGCGACAGCCATTGTTTCGGCTATTTTACATCGTCCAATTCGTCGTGAAGTAGGCATGACAGGTGAAATTACATTGCGTGGTCGTGTATTACCAATCGGTGGATTAAAAGAAAAAACATTAAGCGCACACAGAGCAGGTTTAACGACGATCATTTGTCCAAAAGATAATGAACGTGATATTGAAGATATTCCTGAAAGTGTACGCGAACAACTAACATTTAAACTGGTGTCATCTGCTGATGAAGTATTAGCATATGCACTGGACGGAGGTTTTTAAGGAAATGAAAGTCCATAATGTCGAAATGGTCATCAGTGCAGTAAGACCGGACCAATACCCAGAAGATGGACTGCCAGAATTTGCACTAGCAGGTCGCTCAAATGTTGGGAAATCATCATTCATTAACCGTATGATTGGGCGTAAAGCGTTAGCGCGTATTTCTTCTAAACCTGGGAAGACACAAACGCTAAATTTTTACAAAATAGAAGAACAACTGTTTTTCGTCGATGTTCCGGGATACGGTTATGCCAAAGTTTCTAAAACGGAGCGTGAGGCATGGGGGAAAATGATTGAACGTTATATTACTGGCCGTGAAGAATTAAAAGCAGTCGTTCAAATTGTTGATTTACGTCATCCTCCAACTGCTGATGATCGTATGATGTACGATTTTTTAAAACATTACAGTATCCCTTGTATCGTTATTGCAACGAAGGCAGATAAAATTCCAAAAGGTAAATGGGATAAGCACAAAAAAGTTGTCAAGGAAACACTCGATATGGATAAAAATGATCCGCTTATCGTGTTCTCTTCTGAAAAAGGTATCGGTTTTGAAGAAGCTTGGCGTACGATTGAAAATAAAATGTAATCAAAAAACATCTATTGCGTCTTATGTAGCCAGTAGATGTTTTTTTATTGCGTAAAAAATCGCAAATTGAAGCCAATGGATTAATTACAAAAGCAGAGTGGCTACTAGCTCAAAAGTTGTGGACAAATATAAGGAAATGACTTGATGAATGCTAAATGGAGCCGATAAATGATATAGGAGGTGGACTAAAATGGATATTGCAGCTTTATCAATCGCAATGAATCAATCAAATCTTATGCAAAATGTTTCTTTAGCTGTGACAAAACAAGCGATGGACATGCAACAGCAAAATACTGAACAGTTAGTTGAAATGTTAGATGCTCCACATCCAACAGCCGGACATACAATTGACATTCAAGTATGATGATGGCAAGGTAGCTTGAAGTTGGAAGCTACCTCTATCTTAATGTCTAATGGTAGATTCAAAATAATAGAAAAGCATGTTAAAATGTAACTTTTTGAATAAGAAAAACTACCAATAATACGATATACTATTTATAAATAACAATTTTTTAAGGAGGCGGGAATTGTTGAAGAAGATTCCATACATATTGATTGTTCTATTTTTAATGGCGCTTAGTTTGCCATCATTACCAACTGTTCAGGCCGCACAGTTAGTAACAGGAACCTTCGTAGATGTAACCTATTCAGAATTTACGAATGCAAACGGACAAGTAGAAAGACAACTTAGTAAAATTACATTAGAAAATGCTAGCGGTCGTCAAGTGACTTACAATATTAACAATAATGCCCGCCTGTACATTAATAATACAGAAACAACGATTGACGGCTTTAAAATGGGCATGAAAGTTGAAGCTCAAATTTCGCTTCGTAGTGTCGTTGAGCTTCGTGGTACGTCCAATATGTCGGAGGAATCCACAATCGTGGCACAAAATCCAAAAACGATTGCAGGCGTCATTACAAGCATTGACCCAAAGGGCTTGTTTATTATGGTGAAACCCGATATCGGAAAAGAAACTACATATTATTTGAATAAGGACACTGCTTTCCAAAAAGGTTCCTCATCGGTTGATATTAGTGGGATGTATGTAGGTGACCGTGTTAAGCTTCATCTGAAAAATACAAGCACATCGATTGTGACAAAAGTAGATATTAGTGAGACTGGAAACCTAGTTGAAAATCTTTATAAAGGTGAAATTCAAGCGGTTAATATCAATACGAACAAATTAACGGTTAAAAATCAAAATGCCTTTGTCAACTGGCAATTTGGCTCTACGACAACAACCGCGCTTTCAACTATGAATTTTTCTAGCAAGGTACCAATTTACGTTGGAAATACAAAAATTGAAAAAAGCCAACTGAAAAATTACGTTGGCAGTGTAGCCTATTACGCAACGGTTAAACAATTTGGTAAAGAGGTTATTGAAAAAATTGTCGTCTTGAAAAACAATGAGCGTACGTACTATGAGCCGATGATTTCTGTCGATACAGACTACCAATTATTAAAACTTAAATCTGCTGGTACATTATATTTCCACGATGGCTCCATCTTAATTCGTAATGGTCGATTAATTCAACCAACAGGATTATTGGCATATGGCACAGCGTTTGTCATTACAGATGGTGCTGCTCGCGATCATTATGCACAAGTTGTCGATGTAACGAGTGATAGCTTCATGTCACCAAACTTAGCATCTCATGAATTATATTATGGGCGTTTAGCACAAGCGGATGGCTATTTAATTAAAATCGACGATGCAATGAAAATTGAATCGAATGTTTTCAAAAAAACAGCAAGTACCGTACTATCTGTTAGTAATTCAACAAAGGCCATGGTTGATGATGGTAATAAAACATATAGCGTGATGCCAGATATTGAACTGTATTTATCTGAAGGTGATTATGGCTACTTCTATGTGAACAATGGGCATGTACAAGCTCTGCACATATTAGATAATGGAAAACCGGTTGCCCCACTCATGTTAGTAGGGAAACTTCAGTCAGTTAAATCAACATATCCAGCTACTATTAATGTGAAAAGTGTGAGTCAATGGCAAAATGGTCGTTGGTATGAAGCAGGCCAAATGGTTGATATGAATATTGATCAGGCTACGCTCATTAAAGCAGGGAAAGTCATTCAACCATCTGATTTGGAACCTTCTGATCGTCTAGTTGTATTATCTGACCGCTTTGTAAAAGCACATTTCATTTTAGTTGATTAATTAGATAGAAGCTATCTCTAAATATGAGATAGCTTCATCTGTTCATATGCACGGGAAGAAAGAGAGGGAAAAAGAACAGATGCGAAAACATTTAGTGAAAGTACTGTTTGCCATTGTCCTGGTGTTCGCTATGGGAACAAGTTTGCTTGCAGATGCCTCTGCCGCATCGGTGGAAACGACCGGCGCTGTAAAAAATGAATATACATACGAGGAAGCAGTATTCATAACTGGGACGCCTATCATTTTTAAAGGTACGAGTAAAGATATTAAAATTACCCAAAAAGAAACAAAAGGGAAGTTAACAGAAACATATAATTTAAAACTAACAGCAAGCAATGGAGCGACATTAACGAGAAATATTTCTTATGAATCAGATGTTGTCAATTACGCGACAATTGGACAAAAAACATCCAATGGGGTTGTGAAAAAATATTCAGAAAAAATTGTTGTTGGCAAAATAACGTATACATTAGCGGACTATCAATTTTCACAAGGAACGGTTACAGATAACCGCGCAGCCTCTGATTATTTTTCCGGTAATGTAATTTCCAGAAAGACATTTACTTATCAGACTGGCTCGGGGAAAAATGCCAAAACGAATACCGTAACAATAGATACAGATAGCCGTCATGCTGGCTATGAAAATTTCTGGGGTGCAACGGAAACGCAAATTACAGAATCTGTTTATACGTATAGCGATGGGACAACAAGTCACGTGAAAAATCGTTTATCAACGAGTAAATCGCGTGTCCTTAACTATGAGGAAAATCCAGGTAGTTTAGCTAGTTTTGACGGGGGTTATGCGGTCGTTAGTGAAAAAGACGTCATTTCAGAATATACATATGACTTAGCCTCTGGTCAAAAAGGCAAAGTGGATTTGAATTCAGAATATACGCCAACGATTGAACGTCTTATTATTCCGAAATTCCGTGATTTATCGAATCATTATGCAAAAGATGCAATTGATAAGCTTTATTCTTTAGGAATTTACTCAGATACAAGTAATTTCTTTTCACCAAACACGCCAATGAAGCGACTTGACTTTACCATTGCAATTGGCAAAGCGGTCGACCTTCGTGTGATGGAAGAAAAGCCTTCGAAAAAACCGACGACAAGTGTTTTTAAAGACGTGAAACGCACAATAAAAGATTATGGCTATATTGAATCGGCTGTTAACAAAGGCATTATTAAAGGGGTAACACCTGATTATTTCAAACCGGATAATGCGATTACTCGTGCGCAGGCTGCTGCCATTTTTGTGCGAGCACTAGGACTTGAAAACAAAGCGCCAGAACCGGGTTATGTTACGAAGTTTACAGATGATGCCCAAATTCCGGACTACTCAAGAGACGGCATCTATATTGTGAATGAGCTTGGCCTTATGACAGGGGACCCAGTAACTGGCCGATTCAATCCAAATCAACCGTTAACGCGTGCGCAAGCATCCGTTGTACTTGAACGATTCTTAAACTATTTAGAGAATGATTTAAAACAAAACTATCGCGATGATATTTTATTCTTTAACTAATGAAAGGACTGAAATAAATGAAATTTGCGCAAAAGGCATTGCTAGTATTGGCTAGTTTCGTACTAGCCTTTATGACTGTAACACCAACGGTTACGCTTGCTGCCACAACGATTCAAGATGTACCAACATCCAACAGTAAGTACAAAGCCATTTCGTGGGCAGTCGATAATGATTTACTATCATTGAACAGTGCGAATAACTTTTTACCAAATGAACAAGTAACCGAACGAGAACTTGTGACAATGTTTGCAAAGCTAGATAAAAACTATGCATTATCGTATAACGAAAGCGTTGCTTATAATTTTTATAGTGATTTTTATTTGCCGTTTGACGGAACACATGTAATGGCAAATCGTTCAAAAGCGATTACGCGCGGTCATTTTGCGCGTATTTACGCCGCTTTTAAAGGATTCGATTTAGATGAACCACAAGCAGTCCAATATTTATATACAAAAGATATTTCAACTGGCAATACAGGTAAAAAAACATTTGCTGATTTTAGCCCATCTACGAAACTATCACGCGCAGATGCAGCCGTGTTTTTATATCGTATTGTCCAAAATGATACCTTTGCTGTAGAAGGATTGAAACGCTCTGCTGCAGGTCGTGATAATGATAAAATCACACTACCAGCAGGCTTTATGGGATCTAATAGCGGGGACTATGAAGTACCGACAGATAACGAAGGTGACTTTACAGGTCCTGGCAATGTTAATAATGCACTACAGAGCATTGAAGTGGAGAAGCCAGATTTAATTGCAAATGGGGAAGATATGACGCCGATTACCGTATCTTTAAAGGCTTGTAATGGTGATCCAATTGCTGATGATAAGTCTTATACGTTCCGAGTAACGTCTGCAAACGGTGCGGATATTGTTAATGCCGCTGGGGAGTCGGTGCGTAATGTGCAATCGGATGGTTCAACTGTAACAGCCTTTGTTAAAGCGAAAAAGCTTACAAAATCTGTACGTGATACGATCACATTTGAACTCATTAATAACACAGACCCTAGCATGAAATGTCTTGTTGGGGAAAAATTAAATGCACATGTTCGTTATTTACCACAGCCAGAATTACGCATTGATTTTAAAGTATACGACCCAACGAATACTGATGATAATGGCAGTGTAACACCACCTTATGTACAGTACGAAAAGCCACCTGAGTTTTTCACAGAAAATCTAATTGATGTCTATGGTCCTGTACCATTAAATCCAGATGCGGATGATAAAAAGTTTAGCATTGGCCAACAAACAAATGTGACAAATGCTTTAGGTGCAGTAGAAAATATTTATTTACAGTATGGTGGCTCCGATCCGAAGTATCCAGCAGTCGGCTATGAGAATGCCATTTTACAATTCGAAAACTATAATATCTCAGTGTACTTATTTGAAAAAATATTGAATGACCGTTTAAAAGATTCTGTGACGACACCAGCTAAAACAGAAATTATGTACATGATTTCAGAAGATGGTCGTCCGATTTATCGCATCCAAGGAATCGATGATAATATTGCGTCACAAGTTGAAAACATCAATCCGGTTGGTGCAATTATTCAATTAATGAGCCCGAAATATATGCCGGAAGAAAAGAATTTAACATTAGAGCATTATGATAGTGTCATGAAAATTTATGCGATTTTAATGAGCTTAAGTAATTATGAACGCACGGTATTATTGAAATACCAAGGCGGGAAATTATTAGGACAAGTTGAAGCCTATAAAAAGCGAGTTGAGGCGCTGAAGGAAAGTGCTGATGCAGCTGCCAGACCTAATGGGAAAGATCGATATACACAAGTTATGGTAACGTTAGTACGTCCAGGTGGAGAAGTTATTACGGACTATCAAGGAACAGTTAAAATTAAATTTGATGGTGTTGAGAAAACCGCATCCTTTGTTACGAATACTTCTGATTATTTGAATAATACGGGTGGCCCAGGCACAGCAGTAGCTTATTTTGACTCCATCATCTATGGCAAGTCTAAAATAGAAGCTACGCTTGTCAATAAAGTGGATCCACGCTATGCAACGATTTTAAAAGATATTACTGATAAAACAATAACGAAGGATATTTTTACAAATCCTTACTTTAGTAAAAATGCTTGTACGTTAGCAACTGAAGTTGCATACGTAGTTGATTATTCATCTTCTATGAAACGTATTGACCAAACGAATTATCGCGGCAAAAAAATGGTGGAAATGATTAACCAAATTCAAGCTAAAAATAATATTGTCATTGAAACGAATACAAGTGCGACTGTATTGGGAGAAGGCAGTGCAGAAAATGTCTTAAAGAAAGATTTATATCGTACATCGAAAGATAAGGGCGCGACAGATATTTTTACAGGTATAGAATTAGCTCTTACAAAATTCTCGAATGATACAAAAACTGCAAAATCCATTGTTGTCGTATCAGATGGAAAAACGAGCAAATCCAAAATGACGAAAGTCATTAATGATGCCAAAAAGAAAGGCATTAAAATTTATACAGTAAGTATGGGTAAGAAAAATCAAATTAATGAAGCGACGCTAACACAAATAGCTACGGAAACTGGTGGCATTTACTATCATGCCATTGATAATTACCAGTTCCATCAGGTCGCACAAAAAATCATTGATTCGATTTTATGTAAAACGTCACCTTCAAGTTGTATCAACCCGGATGATCTATTTGAAGAAGCTACCGTTACATTAAGAAAAGGCTATATTACGATGAATGCCAGAATTGATAGTAATTGTTTAAATGTTGCAAAAGTCGTTGTTCGTTATTCCTCTGTCAGTGGCGATGTGCAATTTGAACTTAAAAAACGTAGTGATAGTGTGTTTATGTTGACGAAAAATGTCCAAACTATGAGTGACTTTAAAGTGAATGGCGACATTGAGTACCTTGCATATGATAAAGATGGCAATATTATTTCGCAACAAACTGTGACCATTACAAATTAATTACAAGCGCTAAGATAGGCGCTATCTAGACTGTAGACGCGCTCACTCATATAGGTGAGTCGGGCTACAGTCTTTTTTACACTAGATAAGGGTGCCATCCTAATCTATTTTAATAAGCGGAAAGTGCCTTACTTTTGGTGCAGTTTTTAAATTTGAAACGGGCCGTATAATTTGTTAAACTCAGTTTATAATAATTCTAATTTAAAAATGAGTTATAGTTCTTCATGACATGTTCACAAATTTTAGATGAACTATTGTCGAACTGTGCTATAATGAAACTTGTGAATTAGAACGTGTGAGGTGTTATTCATGCATACCATCGTAGTAGGCTTGAATTATAAATCAGCGCCAGTTGAAATTCGTGAAAAGCTATCTTTCATAGAGAGCGAGCTACCACAAGCAATGGAAGCGCTACAACAACAAAAAAGTATATTGGAAAACGTAATTGTTTCTACTTGTAATCGTACAGAAATATATGCAGTCGTTGATCAATTGCATACTGGACGTCACTATGTAAAGCAATTTTTAGCGGATTGGTTCAACCTGCCTGTGGAGACTTTTTCTTCTTATTTAACAATTAGAGAAGAAGATGAGGCGTTAGAACATTTGTTTAAAGTAACTGCTGGAATTGATTCAATGGTGCTAGGTGAGACACAAATTTTAGGACAAGTGAAGAAGAGCTTCTTAAATGGACAAGAGATTGGGACGACAGGTACGGTCTACAATCAGTTATTTAAACAAGCGGTGACCTTTGCAAAGCGTGCACATAATGAAACAGCTATTGGCGAAAATGCAGTTTCTGTTTCCTATGCAGCAGTAGAATTAGCAAAGAAAATTTTCGGATCTTTACAACGCAAGCATGTCGCGATTTTAGGCGCAGGCAAAATGGGTGAACTAGCTATCGAGAATTTATATGGCAATGGTGTTGGAAAAGTAACCGTTATTAACCGTACGTTTGAAAAAGCAGAAACTTTAGCAGCAAAATTCCAAGGTCAAGCAAAATCAATGAGAGAATTACAATGCTCGCTCCTTGAAGCGGACATTTTAATTACGTCTACAGGCGCAACTGATTTTGTTATTGATTATGAATTAATGCAGCTTGTTGAACGTTTACGTAAAGGGAAACCGTTATTTATGGTAGATATTGCGGTACCCCGTGATATTGATCCACGTGTGGGGGATCTACCGAATGTTTTCTTATATGATATCGATGATTTACAAGGTATCGTCGAAGCAAACTTAGCAGAGCGTGAACGGGCGGCAGCAGAAATTACGCAAATGATTCATAAGGAAGTTGTGCAATTTAAAGATTGGTTTGCCACACTTGGAGTCGTGCCAGTTATCTCGGCATTACGTAAAAAAGCAAACCAAATCCAAGAAGAAACAATGATTAGCATTGAAAATAAAATGCCAGAGTTAACGGATCGTGAACGTAAGATTTTAAGCAAGCATACAAAATCAATTATCAATCAATTGTTAAAAGAGCCTATTTTACAAGCTAAAGAAATGGCGAATTCACCAAAAGCAAATGAACAGTTACGTTTATTCCAACAAATTTTCGGCATTGAAGATGCTGTGGAAGTAGAAGTGGATATGATGAGCAAGCAAGAGTTTGAGCGTAAAGAACGCTTACAGTCATCGCCAACACCTACTGAACCAAAGTACTCTTTCTAAGATGTCTAGTCATTCGAGCTCCACAATCTATTGAGGCTCACAAAGTGAGTTATGTAGGTAAAACCACTAATTCGTGCTTTTACTGGCGTGTGCGAACTTGAAATTACATGAGGCGTTTTCGTATCTGTATGGTAAACTAAAGATACGAAAACGTCTTTTTTAGGCTGGGATACTGTTTATAGTAACTTTAGCACTTTTTGATATAAAGAAGGGATGTCCATTGGCTGATTTGACAATGACAAGACTCTACGAAGTGATGATCGTTTTGTATGCGATTAGTCTAGTGTTTTATTTCACTGATTACTTTTATAAGCAAGTACGTGCAAGGCGAATTGCTTTTTGGCTTGTTTCATTTGTATGGGTAATTCAAAGTGCCATTATGATATTAACCTTTATAGAAACGAAGCGTTTCCCGATTTTATCCTTGTATGAGGGAATCCTTTTCTATTCATGGTTGCTTGTCACATTATCGATTATTCTCCACTGTATAGCGAGAGTCGATTTACCAGTATTTATTATTAATATACTAGGATTTATTTTTGCTAGTATATTTACATTCATGCCAAAAAGACCGACAGGAGCAGTAGGAGATACATTAATTTCGGAAATGCTATTTATTCATATCTCATTTGCGATTTTATCGTATGCTGCTTTCACGTTAACTTTTGTTTTTGCGATATTATATTTAGTTTTATATCGCTTATTAAAAAAGAAAAAGTGGTCACAATTATGGACACGTTTGCCATCATTACAGCAAACGAGCAGTTGGATGAATGTTTCGTTTTTTATAGGTATTCCAATGTTATTCATAAGTTTAATCTTAGGGTTTGAATGGGCATTATTAAGATTAGAGAGTTTATCGATCTTTGATGCGAAGATAATAGGTTCCTTTATCATTTTAGTATTATATTGCTGTATTTTATATGTGAATCGTAAAAGTAAGCTGACAGGCACTAATTATGCGTGGGTACATATCTATGCGTATTTATTGGTTGTCGTCAACTTCTTTTTAGGGAGTAGCTTATCTCGATTCCATTTATGGTATTAGAAGAAAGGTTGGAGACTGTTGAGAAAAATTATTGTAGGTTCTAGGAGAAGTAAATTAGCATTAACGCAAACAAATTGGTTCATCAATGAACTAAAGGCAGCAGGTGCGCCGTTTGAATTTGAAGTAAAAGAAATCGTAACAAAAGGCGATCAAATTTTAGACGTTCAACTTTCAAAAGTTGGCGGTAAAGGGCTTTTTGTAAAAGAAATTGAACAGGCGCTTTTCGATAAAGAAATTGATTTTGCTGTTCATTCAATGAAGGATATGCCCGCAGTGCTACCTGAAGGTTTAGTCATTGGTTGCATACCACCTCGTGAGGACGCGCGTGATGCATTTATTTCCAAAGGTCATGTGAAATTTGCAGATCTTCCTGCAGGAGCGGTAGTAGGGACAAGTTCTCTTCGACGTAGTGCTCAACTCTTAACGATGCGTCCAGATATTGAAATCAAATGGATTCGTGGCAATGTGGATACACGTTTAGCAAAGCTTGAAACAGAAGAATACGATGCTATTATTTTAGCTGCAGCAGGTCTCAAACGACTTGGCTGGAGTGACGATGTCGTAACAGAATTTTTATCTGTTGAGGATTGCCTGCCCGCAGTTGCGCAAGGCTCTTTAGGCATTGAATGCCGTCAAGATGATACAGAACTATTAGCAGAACTTGCAAAAATAACGGACAATGCGACATGGCAAGAAGCGCATGCAGAACGTGCTTTCTTAGCAGCTATGGATGGTGGTTGCCAAGTACCTATCGCAGGTTATGCCAAGTTAAATGGGGAACAAATTACACTGACAGGTTTAGTTGCCGCACCGGATGCATCGGTTATTTATAAAGAGACGGTGATGGGTACTGATGCCCAAGCAATCGGTAGTGAACTTGCTGAAATGTTAACGGAGCAAGGTGCCTATGAGTTAATTCAACGTGTGAAGGCAGAGCAAGATGCAAAATAATTTACCTTTGCAAGGTAAAACAATCGTTTTAACGGGAACGTCTAAAACAGCCACAGTTGTTGAAGATATTTCCGCCTTAGGTGGACAGGCAGTCGTTGCCCCATTAATAGAAACTTGCGAAATTATTGATAGAAATGATGGCGTGCATTTAGAATGTGCGCGTCAATTTAACTGGCTGATTTTTACGAGTCAAAATGCGGTCGATGCTTTTGCAAAGAAAATGAGTCGTAGCCAATTACGGGCAAGTCATTTTCAAGGGAAAATTGCATCGATTGGCACGAAAACGACGGAGGCATTAGAAACGTTAGGCTTTCAAGTGAGCTTTATGCCTTCTGTATTTAGTGCCGATGTATTTGTTAAAGAGTTTCCACTTGTTGCCAAGGGTAATCCAACATGTTTATTTATTCGTGGAGAAAAAGCGAAAAAAACATTAAAGGAAGGTTTGCCCTTTACATTAAATGAATGGACCGTTTATGAAACGATTGAGCGTCACGATCAAAAACAAGCAATTATCGAGTGCATTCAGCAGCATACAGATGTCACAGTCATTTTTGCAAGCCCTTCCGCTGTTGATGTTTATGCCATGGATGTTGCATCTGTAATTGGTTGGGAAGCGGTACGTGTGGCGGCAATTGGTCACATTACAGAAGCAGCTATTATCAACCACGGTGCTACTGTAGACATTATGCCGAGTGTTTATACAATGCAAGCAGTCATCGAGGAATTAACGAAAGTAGAGGAAAGAACATGACAAATTTACAATTTCACAGACATCGTCGTTTACGTGCAAATGCAACGATTCGATCTATGGTAAAAGAAACTTATTTACACAAAGAAGACTTAATTTATCCGATTTTCGTTATTGAAGGCGAAAATATTAAAAATGAAGTTCCTTCTATGCCAGGTGTTTTTCAGTTTTCATTAGATAACCTAGGTGCTGAAGTTGATGAAGTGGTTGCTTTAGGTATCCCGGCTGTTATTTTATTCGGTTTACCAGCTGAAAAAGATGCAGTGGGCACAGGAGCCTTCCATGATCATGGAATTGTTCAAGAAGCGACACGCCTTATTAAAGAACGTCATCCAGAACTTTTAGTGATTGCGGACACTTGTCTTTGTGAGTTTACAGACCACGGTCATTGTGGCTTAATTGAGGGCGAGCAAATTTTAAATGACGCTTCTCTTGATGTGTTAGCTCGCACTGCGGTATCGCAAGCAAAAGCAGGTGCAGACATTATTGCGCCATCAAATATGATGGATGGCTTTGTTGCAGCTATACGTACTGGTCTTGACGAAGCTGGCTTTGAAAATGTACCAATTATGTCATATGCCGTTAAATATGCATCCAGCTACTATGGTCCTTTCCGTGATGCAGCTGATGGAGCACCGCAATTTGGTGATCGTAAATCATACCAAATGGACCCAGCCAATCGTATGGAAGCATTCCGCGAAGCTGAATCGGATATTGAAGAAGGTGCAGATTTCTTAATTGTAAAGCCTGCCCTTAGCTATTTAGACATTATTCGAGATATGAAAAATAATTATACATTACCGGTTGTTGCCTATAACGTATCAGGCGAATATGCAATGATTAAAGCGGCAGCTATTAATGGCTGGATTGAAGAGAAAAAAGTAGTGCTGGAAACATTATTAGGCATGAAACGTGCAGGCTCTGATTTAATTATTACGTATCATGCTAAAGATGTAGCACGTTGGTTGGAGGAGAAATAAATGGCGCGTTCTTACGAAAAATCAAAACAAGCATATGCAGAAGCAATTCACTTAATGCCAGGTGGGGTTAGTAGTCCTGTTCGTGCATTTAAATCGGTCAATATGGACCCGATATTTATGGAATCAGGTCAAGGTGCAATCATTACAGATATTGATGGTAATGAATATATCGATTATGTATTATCATGGGGGCCGTTAATTTTAGGGCATTCTCATCCAGACGTTGTAAAAGCGATTGCAGAAACAGCAGCAAAAGGCTCTTCATTCGGTGCACCTAGCTATACAGAAAATCGTTTAGCTAAATTAGTATTAGACCGTTTACCAGGTATGGAAATGATTCGTTTTGTATCATCTGGCACAGAGGCAACGATGTCTGCTTTACGCGTAGCGCGTGGTGTGACAGGGCGCGATAAAATTTTAAAATTTGAAGGTTCCTATCATGGACATGGTGATTCATTACTAATTAAAGCTGGATCAGGTGTCGCAACATTAGGTTTACCTGATAGCCCAGGTGTTCCTGCAGATATCGCGCGTAATACTTTAACAGTAGCGTATAATGATTTACAAGGTGCGCAACAAGTATTTGAAAAATTTGGTTCCGAGCTTGCGGCAGTTATCGTTGAGCCGGTGGCGGGAAATATGGGTGTTGTACCACCACAACCAGGATTCCTCGAAGGTTTACGTGAATTAACTACTAAACATGGGGCACTGTTAATCTTTGATGAGGTTATGACAGGCTTCCGTGTAGATTATGGTTGTGCACAAGGCTACTTTGGCGTAACACCAGATATGACGACGCTTGGAAAAGTAATTGGCGGTGGGCTTCCTGTCGGTGCTTTTGCTGGTAAAAAAGAAGTGATGGAACAAGTAGCACCAGCTGGTCCGATTTATCAAGCAGGCACATTATCAGGTAATCCATTAGCTATGACTGCGGGTTATGAAACATTATCTCGCCTTGATGCAAACTCTTACGAATACTTTAAAAAGTTAGGAGATCAATTAGAAGCAGGTTTCCGTGCAGCAGCATCAAAATATAACATTCCACATACTGTAAATCGTGCTGGTTCAATGATTGGCTTCTTCTTTACAAATGAAGATGTCATCGATTTTGCTTCAGCGAAAACGTCTGATTTACAATTATTTGCTGAATACTTCCGCTTAATGGCCGAAGAAGGTATTTTCTTACCGCCTTCACAATTTGAAGGATTGTTTATTTCGACAGCACATACAGAGGAGCATATCGCGAAAACGGTTGATGCCTTCCATAAAGTGTTTGCACAATTAGCACAATAACATACTTACAGCCATCCTTTTGGGGTGGCTTTTTTTTTGTCAAAATTAAAACTTTCAGCATAGCCAAATAGTGGGCGTTTTAGTTTATAATAGAGCTATTCAGAAAAGAAAGTAGTGGTTTTAAAATGGCAACAGGCACACATACAGTTGAAGTACCCGTAGCAATTGAACATGTTTGGGAATTCGTTAGTGACATGGAAAAATGGGCAAAGCTTGTCCCAGGTTACAACGCGCATACGATGATAGATGACAAACACTCTACATGGACATTTAAAGGTAATGTAGGTGTACTGAAAAAAACAGTAGAAGTTGAGATTACAATTTTAGAGTGGACAGCACCTTCAAAAGTAACGTTTGAATTAAAAGGGCTATCAGATAATTTCACAGGAAACGGTTATTTCCTGGCAGAAACGATTGATGCAAACAATACAAAAATGACAGGCTTTTTGGAAGTGACAGCAGGGGGCTTAGCTGGACCGGTTCTAAACCCAATCTTTAAGCCAATCGTACCAAAAGCTACACAAATGCTGACTGATCGTGTAGCGAATAAAATTAAAATGGTAGCGACGGTTTAAGCATTAACAGACGTTAAGAAGCTAATTGTGGCAAAGCAGTAGTTCTAGCGAAATCGCCGGTAAATGTCAGCGAATCGCTGATAAACCTTCGGCAAGCAACTGCGTAGCGGACTTCAACGACGAACAAAGTGTTAGATTGGTGGTAGTCAATCTAACACTTTTTCTTTGTTTAACGCTTTTGGGCTAGCATACATTCCTTTTGCCATTCATATGATGCAAAGGGAGGGATTATTATCGAACAGAAAACTTGGAAGATGCGTGAGACATTTTGCTTTCCGGGGTACGGTTGCCCTACAGAAATTGCAGCTGTACAAATAAAACCACAATGGCAGTCAATGCAATTAGAGGATTCGCTAAGATTAAACGGTATTTATCATATTACAGCGCATGTACGCTTTGATTTTCAAGACATGCAAACTTTTAAGGACGCTGAAGACTTCATTAGCATTGATGCGCTCGATATTCAAGGAGATACAGGTTATTTTGAATATGCCGTTCCACTAAACGTTGATTTACCAAAAGATGCGGCGATTAAAGATTTAATGGTGAAGGATGTTCGTCCGATATTGACTAATCAAACATGCCAATTAGAATGGACGGTGACGAGTGCATTTAGTGAAGCGGTACCAGTAGTAGAAAATATTATAAATTTAGAAGAGCAGCTTGTTGTAGCGCCAGTGGAAGCGACTCCGTTTGTTGAGCAAACTGTTCAAGTAAAGCAACTGACATCTGTAGAAGCGACTGCTAAAGCTAAGCCGTCAGCACCAGCCGAGCAAAAAATAGTGCTAAGAGAATCTTCAAGTCACACAGCCGTGCGTGAATCCAGTTCTTGGAATGAAGTACCATCGATGATATGGGACTTAACAGAAGGTTATACACTGCTTAAAGTTCGTGTATCAAATGATGTCTTTCAAAAGTAAATAGCATAGAAGCAGTAAAAGCAATAAGATGATAAGGTCGCCAGAAGTTGGGATGATGATGACACGTATAAATTGAAAACCACAAATTGGTACGATTATTGTTCTACAATAAAATCGGAATTGTCGGAGCCATGGTGGTAAAAGCCAAGGGTTATACTTACGTCGTCGCATTTGAATAATCACTTCCTTTTCTATTTACTTTGTAAGACTTGCTGAAATGAACGAAATTACTTGATAAAATAGATGATTTTGCGGTACAATATTTTGACAGTCGAATATAGATGCTATGACAGGGAAGAGTAAATTATTTGTGCATTTTTAGAGAGGAAACGGTAGCTGAAAAGTTTCTATTTGTACTTAATTGAACGTAGCCCTCGAGCAGCTTTAGTGAACTAATAGTAGTTAAAGCCGGTTAAACACCGTTAACGAATTGAGAGCCAGCTGTCTTAAGCTTATGATATGTAAGTACTTAACTTAATGCTGCTGGAATTAAAGGTGGTACCGCGAACTTAAACTCCTTCGTCCTTTTGTTGACGATAGGAGTTTTTTTTATTTGCTAAAAAGATGGATGCATTTGATTAGCAAATAAGCCACGGGCAATCGTCACTGAATTATTGGGTGTGAATACGCTGCAATATGAAGGCGAGTGGTTATAAAGTTTGCCTAAGCTAACAACACAAACATTTTTAACAACAGGAGGAGTCTATATGACAGAAAACATTTCAATGCCGACAAAATATGATCCGCAGTCAATTGAAACGGGTCGCTATGAATGGTGGTTACAAGGTAAATTTTTCGAAGCACAACCTGAAAGCGGAAAAGAACCTTATTCCATCGTTATTCCACCGCCGAACGTAACAGGTAAATTGCACCTTGGTCACGCATGGGATACAACGCTTCAAGATATTTTAATCCGCATGAAGCGCATGCAAGGGTATGATGCCCTTTGGTTACCAGGGATGGACCATGCAGGTATTGCAACACAAGCAAAAGTAGAAGCGAAACTGCGTGAAGATAATATTACACGTTATGATTTGGGACGTGAAAAATTCCTAGAAAAAACTTGGGAATGGAAAGAAGAGTACGCTGGTCACATTCGCGCGCAATGGGCGAAGCTTGGCCTTGCATTAGATTACTCTCGCGAGCGTTTCACATTAGACAAAGGACTATCTGATGCCGTTAAAACGGTATTCGTTCAATTATATGAAAAAGGCTTAATTTATCGCGGCGAACGTATTATTAACTGGGACCCAGCAGCAAAAACAGCCTTATCGGATATTGAAGTTATCTATCAGGACGTACAAGGTGCATTCTACCACATGAAATACCCATTAGCAGATGGTTCAGGCTATGTGGAAGTTGCAACGACACGCCCTGAAACAATGCTTGGTGACTCCGGCGTAGCGGTACACCCGAAAGATGAGCGCTACCAACATTTAATTGGTAAAACGGTTATTTTACCAATCGTGGGCCGTGAAATTCCTATCGTAGCAGATGATTATGTGGATATGGAATTCGGTACAGGTGTAGTAAAAATGACACCAGCGCATGATCCGAACGACTTTGAAGTTGGTA
Source organism: Lysinibacillus sp. 38-6 (assembly GCF_046245175.1). Taxonomy (GTDB): domain Bacteria; phylum Bacillota; class Bacilli; order Bacillales_A; family Planococcaceae; genus Lysinibacillus. The sequence continues at coordinate 1,908,326 of NZ_CP176417.1, read as the reverse complement.
ACCGTCATAACTTAGAACGTATTCTAGTAATGAACGAAGATGGCACAATGAATGAACTTGCTGGTAAATACAATGGGATGGATCGTTTTGAATGCCGTAAACAAATCGTTCAAGATTTACAAGAAGCAGGTGTTCTAATCAATATTGAAGAGCATATGCACTCTGTAGGACATTCTGAACGTTCTGGTGCAGTTGTAGAACCATATCTTTCAGCACAATGGTTCGTTAAAATGCAGCCACTGGCAGATGCCTCTTTAGAACTGCAAAAAGACGAGGAAGGTAAAGTTCACTTCGTTCCATCACGTTTTGAAAACACGTATTCTCGTTGGATGGAAAATATCCGTGACTGGTGTATTTCTCGCCAATTATGGTGGGGACACCAAATTCCTGCTTGGTATCACAATGAAACAGGTGAAATTTACGTAGGTAAAGAAGCGCCTGCTGATGCAGAAAATTGGACACAGGATGAAGATGTATTAGACACATGGTTCTCATCTGCACTATGGCCATTTTCTACAATGGGTTGGCCTGATGAGGCAAATGAAGAATATCAACGTTATTATCCAACAAGCACGCTCGTAACGGGTTACGATATCATTTTCTTCTGGGTATCTCGTATGATCTTCCAAGGGATTGAATTTACAGGACAACGCCCATTCAAAGATGTATTAATCCACGGACTAGTACGCGACGGTGAAGGACGTAAGATGAGTAAGTCACTTGGCAATGGTGTAGACCCTATGGACGTGATTGAAAAATACGGAGCGGATTCACTTCGTTATTTCTTAGCGACGGGCTCATCTCCAGGTCAAGATTTACGTTATACAACTGAAAAAGTAGAGTCTGTATGGAACTTTGCTAATAAAATTTGGAATGCTTCTCGTTTCGCGTTAATGAATATGGATGGTATGACGTATGATGAAATCGACTTGACTGGTGAAAAATCAGTGGCAGATAAGTGGATTTTAACGCGCTTAAATGAAACGATTGAACGTGTAACATCATTAGCCGAACGCTATGAATTCGGTGAAGTTGGCCGTGAGTTATATAACTTTATTTGGGATGATTTCTGTTCTTGGTATATTGAAATGGCGAAATTACCGTTGAATGGAGAAGACGAAGCTGCTAAGAAAACGACTCGCTCGATTTTAGCTTACGTTCTAGACCAAACGATGCGTTTATTACATCCGCTTATGCCATTCATTACAGAAGAAATTTGGCAACACTTACCGCATGAAGGTGAGTCAATTACGGTGGCAGCATGGCCTACTGTGCGCACGGATCTTCACTTTGCTGAAGAAGCAGACAATATGAAGCTCCTTATGGATATTATACGTTCAGTGCGTAATATTCGTGCGGAAGTTAATACACCAATGAGCAAAAAAGTACCATTATTTATTTCTGCTAAGGATGCAGCTACTGTTGCTATTCTAGAAGCGAATCAAAGCTATTTAGAAAAATTCTGTAATCCAGAGCCACTAACAATTGGTGAAGGCTTAGAGGCGCCAAGTCAATCGATGACAGCTGTGGTGACGGGTGCTGAGCTATTCTTACCACTTGTAGGGTTAATCAACCTAGAGGAAGAAATCGCTCGTCTAGAGAAAGAATTAGAAAAATGGGCGAAAGAAGTAAAACTGGTTACAGGTAAGCTATCGAATGAGAAATTCGTTTCTAAAGCACCAGAAGCATTGGTAAATGCAGAACGTGAAAAATTAGCGGACTACGAAGATAAACATGCAGTTGTCTTAAAACGTTTAGAAGAATTAAAAAATATGTAATGGCATTGTGAGTTGTAAAAACAGCAGGTGACGAAATAGTCCCCTGCTGTTTTTCTCGTTATGCAACGAAAGATATGTATTGAGTTAGGAAAAAATGTATAGTATTATACAATATAGTTAGTAAAATAGATAAAGGCAAACTATCCGAAAGGTTAGGACGCAAAGCCTAGGGTCTAAGGTAAAAAGATGCAGTGTTCTTTTTGCTACGATTGCCTGGTTACCATTAAAATGTAATGCTATTTAATTTTTATGGCTATTCTATGTTTAGTAGAATGGTCTTTTTCTTTAGGGTTAAAAAGAATAACGGAGGTTTAATATGTCTGGAAATATTGGAACAATTGTTGTAAAGGTAAATAAAGCCTGTGATGAATTAGATTTTGTCAATGCAAGAGGATTGATTGAGGCGAATCTCCTAAAGTTATCGGAAGCGAAGTACTATCGCCTATTAAACGAAAGTGGACGCGTACTGATAAAACATGTATTGGCGAATAACAACGGACAAAATACAGCAAAGAAAACATTAACGCGTACAGATTTACTTATTATTAATAAAATCAATGAGTACTGCACAAATTTTGATATTTCAATGTTGAAAAGAACATTAAAAAACTCGCTTGAATTAGTACAACGGTCAGATGTTTTGCCACTTTTAAATAGTGATGCAAAAATTATTTTAGATGATATGGGTGCGCTATTAGGCGTTCATCAATTACAATAATTTGCTGTTTTTTTGAAAAAAACTAGTTAAAAACACACAGATGCTCACTCCTTTAGTGATTTTCTGTGTGTTTTTAAAATTGTGTCTGAATTGTTTGTGTGCCTGGCACCCTTTATACTAGAGTGAGAGGGAGTGTTTCTTTTGTTTACAACGATAAAAGCATGTACAGATTTTATTTTTTCATTAAAGGCGGTTGACCATAAACGTGAGCCATTAGTGATGATGCGTGAAGTATTGGCTCATTTAGGAAACCCGCAGGATACATTACGAACGATCCATTTAGCAGGTTCCAATGGGAAGGGTTCTACGGTTAATGTTTTGCGGGAAATGTTCGAGAAAGAAGGCTATCGAGTAGGCGCTTTTACTTCACCGCATTTAACACGCGTTAATGAACGTATGACGATCAATGGAAGTCCAATTTCTGATGAACAATTTTTACAGTATATGAACAATATCGCTTCCATTATTGAAGCGCATTACAATGGCGACTATCCAAGCTTTTTTGAAGTCGTGACACTTATCATGTTCCAATATTTTGCCGAAGAACAAGTGGATTTTGCGCTTATTGAAACAGGGCTTGGCGGTCGGTTAGACGCCACGAATGTCATAACACCACTAGTGTCCATTATTACGACAATCTCATTGGAGCATACAGCCTTCTTAGGCGATACGTTTGCCAAGGTTGCTTTTGAAAAGGCTGGTATTATTAAAGAAGGTGTACCCGTTGTGGTAGGGGTTAAAAATGAAGAGGCACTTGCTGTCATTCAACAGGTAGCACAGCAGCGTCATGCGCCATGCTATGTGTTGGGATATGATTTTACAGTAGAGGCACGACAGCAGGAGACGACTAGGCAAACATTCGATTATCGCAGTGCAAAAGATACCATCAATGAGCTGCAATTAAAGATGGCGGGGGCGCATCAAATAGCAAATGCTAGTCTTGCCATTACAGCGATGAAAATAATACAGCAGCAAGGTCATGCGCAACTATCCGAACAATCCATGCGTCAGGCATTACAACATGCACAGTGGGCAGGGCGTTTTGAACAATTTGCGCATAATATTGTGTTAGATGGTGCACATAATTCAGAAGGGACAGCTGCTTTAATTCAAACATTACAGACGGTCTATCCACATCAACCATATCGCTTTATTTATGCGGCACTTTCGGATAAGGATCATGCCAATAGTATTGCTTTAATGGATGCAGTCGCAACATCTATGTCCTTTACACAAATTGCTTTGCCGAATGCTATGCCAGCTGAACAATTAGCGCAGCTGTCAACACATAAGGACAAACAGTATAATCCCAACTGGCAAACAATTGTCCAGCAAGTGATCCAAAATAAGAATCAGCAAGAGATTGTCGTTATTACAGGCTCACTTTATTTTATAGCTGAAGTTCGCCAGTGGTTGCAGGAGGATATGCGATGATTCCGTTATTTGATGACTATAAAAAAAGATGGTCTGTAACAAGTGATGATGTTATCAAGCCTGGTCTAACAGCTATTGAAGAAGCATTAGCGTTAGTGGGGAATCCAGAGAAAAAACTGCAAATTGTACATCTTGCGGGTACGAATGGTAAAGGCTCAACCGTCACTTTTTTAGAGGCGATTGCGCACGAGCATGGCCTAAAAGTAGGAACATTTATGTCTCCTTGTCTTGTTAATGTGCATGACCAAATTCAAGTAATGAAACAATGCATTACCCAAGCACAAATGGATCGTGTCTTTCAACAAATGAAAAGCGCTGGGCTAAGTGGGAAACTGACGGATTTTGAACTGTTAACCGTCGCTGCATTTTTGCATTTTGTTAATTGTGATGTCGATATCGCCTTAATCGAAGCGGGAATGGGGGGCTTATTGGATAGTACGAATGTAGTGCTACCAATCGTCTCCATTATTCCAAGTATTGCTCTTGAACATACAAAATTTTTAGGGTCGACTATTGAAAGTATTGCACAACACAAAGCAGGAATCATTAAGCCACATCGCCCTGTAGTAATTGGTGAAGTCCCACTAGAGGCGAAGGTAGTTATTGAGCAAGTAGCACATGCTAAGCAAGCACCTATTTTTGCACTAAATCAACATTTTACAGTTGAACAGAAGCTTCAGGATGAGTGCTATCAAAATCATGAACAAAACGTATATATTACAAATCTTACACGCCAAATGAAAGGGCCACATCAAGCGAATAATATGGCATTAGCCATCACTGCTTTTATTGAAGTGGCAGCTGTACTACATAGGACAGTCGACGTGGAAAGCTTGCGTCGTGGGATTGAAGGCGCAAGCATCTTAGGTCGCTTTGAAGAAGTGATGCCCTATGTTATTTTTGACGGTGCTCATAATCCTGATAGTGCAGAAAAATTGGTAGCAACAATTCGTCAACAGTTTCCTCATGAATCGGTTACTTTCGTTATCGGTATATTGGGCGATAAAGATGTAAAAGAAGTGTTACGAAACTTTGAGCAAATTAGCGAACAATTTTATTTTGTTGATTTTGATAATCCGCGTGCGATGGCTGCAGAAGAATTGTTGGCAATAAGCGGTGCCTCGCAAAAAGCGATTTTAAGTGATGCGATTTCATTTTTACAACAGCAGTCAGAGAAGAAATGTAGAACAATCGTGTCAGGCTCTTTATATTTATTAACAGAAGTGCGCAGTAAGCTGCTTGGACCAAACAAAAAATAATTATGACACGACGTCAAATTATGTATATGGCTTTGCTAGCAGGATAAACAATTCGTCATACTTCTACCGAAAGCAACTTATGAAGAATAGCAGATGTCTGGTGTTCACTTCCCTTATATGTGGGCGGCTTTCGCCGTCAATTAAGGAAAAATAACAGGACAGGCTCGATTCCTTAAGTTGGCGAGCTTTGAAAATTAAAGACGAATTTTGCTAGTAATTAGCGATAAATTTTTTAGACGAGGCGACAGTAGTCTCGTCTTTTTTTACGTTCATTTTGTTAGGTTGAAGGGAGAGGTGATGAGCGTATGAAAATTGTTAGTCAGGTAGTTAGAAAACAAGTTGTGCGCGCAATGCTAATTGGTGGCATCGTCGGGCTATTTGGTGTAGCCATTTTTTTAGGCGTTCTCCAAGCAAGTACACAACTTTCTTTAAAAAAGGACAGTGAAGTAGCACAAAATGAAAACGGACAAGCAGAAGCTGGTGCAGATTCAAAGTCAAATTCAGAGACAATACCGACCGCAGGGGGTACCGCAAAATCAACGATGTTTTATGCGAGTCAAGCAGGCGTTTTTTCGAATTATGCAAGTGCTAGTGCTTTTGTTGCCGAGCATCCTACATTGCAAGAAAGTGCAGTTGTTGAAGTAGAAGGAAAATATTATGTCTGGACAAGCATGGTGACGGATGAAAGTGACTTAGTTTTTTTAAAAGACCCACCAACATTTAAAAAAGCATTCAGCGTTACCGGCGACAGTTGTAAAGAGGCGACAATAGCTGAAGTAACAAATGTATTAGCTGATAAAAATACGAAAAAATTAAATTTTAGCGAAGCGTCGAAAGATTCAACATTGCCTGCTGATTGGCAAAGTATCGGTAAGGCAGCAACGACTATTTCCAACGATATCAGCGTTATTCGCTTGCAAATATTCGCGCATTACAAGTCAAAAAATGCTTGTCTTCAAACAAAATTTTAAGTAGAAAATAGCGTTAAAAGCGCATTATCATGCTTTTTTGAAAATTTTCAAATACCGTATTCTCCGTTATGATAGAGACAAGGAGGAATGGTGAAATTATGTTTGAAACAAATCATAGATTAGTGCTTGCTTCCGCTTCACCACGACGAAAGGAATTGCTGGCTATGCTGGACCTTCCGTTTGACATTGTCACAAGTGATGTAGAAGAGACAAGCGTCCAAGCAACAACGATGCAAGATTATGTAAAAGGTGTGGCACTTTTAAAAACACGCGATGTCGCCAAAAAAGTGCCGAATGCAACGATTATCGGTGCAGATACGATTGTCGTGTTTGACAATGAGCTACTGCATAAGCCAAAAACACGTGAGGAAGCAATTTCTCACTTATCACGTTTATCAGGCAAGCGTCATGCGGTCATGACAGCTGTAGCTATTATTGAACCGAATGGATTAGAAACAACCTTTGTAGAAGAAACAGCAGTTGTATTCCATACTTTATCGCAAGAACTTATTGAAGCGTATGTAGCATCTGGAGATTGTTATGATAAGGCTGGCGGTTATGGTATTCAAACTGCGGGGACTTTATTAGTTGAGCGAATTGAAGGAGATTATAACAATGTTGTGGGCTTACCACTTGCAGCGTTGTTTGCGCAATTGGTAGCACGACACATTATCCAATTTGCGAAGGAGTGAAGCAATTGCCAACAGATGTTTTACCAGATATGATGATTCGCGATGTTAATATAGCAGATCGACCACGTGAAAGACTTTTAAGGCAAGGGGCAATGAGCTTATCGAATCAGGAGCTATTGGCCATTTTACTAAGGACAGGCACGAAGGAAGAATCAGTTCTTGTCCTTGCCAACCGTGTTTTAAGTACATTTGAACGTTTACATCATTTAAAGCATGCAACAATTGAAGAAATGGTTGCGATCAAAGGTATTGGAGAGGTCAAGGCAATTCAAATTTTAGCTGCTATAGAGCTCGGGAGGCGCTTGTCTCAAAAGCAAAACGATGACAAGTATACAGTTCGTTCTCCGCAAGATGCCGCAGCCTATTTAATGCCGGATATGACCTCGCTAAGTCAAGAACATTTTGTTGTGCTTTTTCTCGATGTGAAAAATCAAATTATCCATAAAAAAACAATTTTTATTGGCGGTTTGAATGCTTCCATTGTGCATCCACGGGAAATTTTTCGTGAAGCTGTCAAACGCTCAGCTGCCTCCATTATTTGTGCTCATAATCATCCAAGTGGTGTGCCGACACCGAGTCCGGAAGATATTGAGGTAACAAAAAGAATTCAGGAAGCAGGCTTTATTATTGGCATTGAGTTATTGGATCACGTCATTATCGGTGACCATCAATTTATTAGCTTAAAAGAAAAAGGTTTTATGTAGCGTTAGTCTACAAAAAAGATTGGCTAGGCGAAGTAAATGCGTTAATCTACTTTTGTACAACGTAGAGAGCACATAACATTCGTACATAGCGTAGTACAAAGACAAGGCCTCATCTGCTAACGAAGAACAACACGCAATGCAAATCACCTCGTTTCTTAGCAGGCTATGCGAACACCATATTGAAAACGGTAGAGCTGTTTTCAGCCAATATTAGTTAGGCTACATCTAAAAGGAATAAGCGTCTCTTTAAAAAGGGACAACACATTCTTAGAATTTGCAAAAACTTTAGCTGATGGTAGCGCCAGTGGTGACTCCTACTCCTGCTTGAAAACAAGTAGCGTGCTAGAAAATTTCAGCTTACTGTGTGTCTAAGCTAGCAGCACCAGCTATAGCGGACATCGACGGCAGATTAAAAGTGTTAGATTGATGGCAGTCAATCTAACACTTTTTATTGTTCCCGCGTAAAAGCACTCATGGCTGTCCAATTTGTGCTATTGACTGTAAATAGTCCCGTAGACTGCGCCGATTTTTATATGATAAAGTTTTTATAGTATAATCTAAAGTTAGTATAGTTAGATCATTTTTTATAATAGTACAATTTATAATGAACCTTTTTGGATGAATGACGTTATTGTATTCGTAGAAATATCTATAGCATTCACAAAAATTGGTAGCCTATAATGCGTTGTCTTACATGAAAAAAAATAATATGCTAATCTATACGTACTATATTTAGTTTAAGAGGGAATTAAAATAGTAAGTTTTCTGCAAGAAGAGGTATGTGGCACTACAAATTCTTGCGTTTATCCGTTATAATGAACGGTATGATTTTATGTCAACGATAGTATGGCTTAAATAGAAAGGGAGTACACAATTTGTTTGGATTAGGTAGTAAAGATGTCGGGATTGACCTTGGCACAGCGAATACATTAGTTTTTATTAAAGGGAAGGGGATCGTTTTACGCGAGCCTTCTGTAGTAGCAAAAAATACAAAAACAGGAGACATCGTTGCAGTTGGTAATGATGCGAAAAATATGATTGGCCGTACACCTGGATCTATCGTGGCGATTCGTCCGATGAAAGATGGGGTTATTGCTGATTATGATATTACAACGGCGATGATCGAATATTATTTAAAAGAAGCTTGTAAAAACTCTGGCGGTAATTGGAAAAAACCGAATGTAATGATCTGTGTGCCATACGGTATTACATCGGTTGAACAACGTGCAGTAATTGATGCCTCTCGTCAAGCAGGCGCAAAAGAAGCATTTACAATTGAAGAGCCATTTGCAGCAGCTATTGGAGCGAACTTACCAGTTTGGGATCCAACAGGGTCTATGGTTGTTGATATCGGTGGAGGTACAACTGAAGTAGCCGTTATTTCATTAGGTGGTATCGTAACAAGTGAGTCAGTTCGTATCGGCGGGGATGCAATGGATCAAGCAATCATTTCATATATCCGTAAAACGTATAACTTAACAATTGGTGAACGTACTGCAGAGGCAGTAAAAATGGAAATCGGTACAGCATTTGCTGAAGGTCCAGAAGAAAAAATGGAAATTCGAGGTCGTGACCTGTTAACAGGTTTACCAAAAACGATCGAAATTTCTTCTCATGAAATTTCAGAATCATTGCGTGAAGCGGTATCGTCAATTATTGACGGTGTACGAAAAACATTAGAACAAACACCACCGGAATTATCTGCTGACGTGATGGAACGAGGAATCGTTTTAACAGGCGGTGGCGCATTATTAACGAATTTAGACAAAGTTATTAGCAAAGAAACAAATATGCCTGTATTTATTGCAGAAGATCCATTAGACTGTGTAGCTATTGGGACAGGTAAAGCTTTAGATCATATTGATTTAATTCGTCAACAACAAGTAAAAGGGTAAGGAGGTTTAGGCAATGCCACAGTTTTTTTTCAATAAGAAAGTGATACTGCTACTAGTGGGCATGGTTTTTCTTGTGGCATTGATTAGCTTCTCATTACGAGATCGGACGAATGCAACTTTACCAGAGCAAATTATTAAAGATACTGTCGGCGTCGCACAATCTATTGTTGCGAAGCCGGCGAATTACATAACAGGTATTTTTAATAATATTGACTCCCTCTTAAACACGTACGAAGAAAATAAACGTTTAAAAGCACGCTTAGAAGACTTTGCAGCTGTACAAGCCGAAGCATTGGTATTAAAATCTGAAAATGAAAAGCTACTTGAACTTTCTAAATCTGATAGTTTAAAAGCATTTAATCCAATTCAAGCGACGGTTATTGCTAGAAATCCTGACCAATGGGAAGAGAAAATTATTTTAAATAGAGGTTCCTCTCATGGTGTAGAAAAAAATATGGCAGTGATGACAGCGAAAGGGCTAGTCGGTAAAATTACGTTGGTGACTCCTTTCACCTCTGAAGTAGAGCTTTTATATACAAATAATCCTAACTATCGTGTTTCTGCGATGGTTTTAGGAGAAAAAGAGGCATACGGTTTAATCGAGGGCTTTGATAAAGAACGAAATGAACTCATTATGAAGCGAATCGATTCTAGCTTAAATGTGAAAAAAGGTGAAAAAGTAGTTTCTTCTGGTCTTGGTGGTATTTTCCCTAAAGGTGTGCCAATCGGAGAAATTACGGAAGTAAGTACAGATGATTTTGGCTTAACAAAAATGGCTTATGTCAAACCATCTGCAGATTTCTCGATTTTAGAAAATGTTGTCATAGCGAAAAGAACAACAACCGTAATAGATGGTTCTGATGGCGACTCAACGAATGAAGATTTAACAAATCCACAAAAGGCTACTGAAGAGGGGGAAAAGTAATGGTTCGTTTTCTTATTCCCTCTGTTGCAGTCTTGCTATTTCTACTAGAACCAGTGTTTGCAATGCTTTCACCGATTGAAGTGAGCGGGCATATCTACTATCTAGTACCCCGATTTTTAATTCTATACTTAATATTTATATCCATCTATTACAGCCGTCAACGTGCGGTAATGTATGGACTTTTTTTTGGTGTCTTGTATGATGTGTTTTACATTGATATTATTGGATTATATTCGGTACTCTATCCGCTTATTTGTTTTTTAGCAGGGTCTATCGTGAAGATAATTCATCAGCACTTAGTTGTGACAACAACTATTTCAGTTGTGTTAGTAGCAATTTTAGAATTTGTACTTTATCAATTCTTCTATCTAATCGCTTTTACAACGATACCGTTATCGGATTTCTTACAATCACGACTACTGCCAACAATCATTGCGAATACGTTATTTTTAATGATTCTTGGTTGGGCCTTCAAGTATCTAATTAATGCGCGTGTCTTACAGAGAGCACGTGAAGTTTCTTAATATCAAGAGCAACGTGAGGTGAGGCATTCATGAAAAAACAATTAGTTAATATGAAGGGAACAAAGGACGGTTTTGTTCTTCGTTTAGACGATCAATGTTCGTATACCGATTTAGTAGAAGAGTTAAAACGAAAAGTTTCAGAAGGCGGTATCGATGGTAAAGTAGATGTACAATTACATTTAGGCTATCGATACTGTTCGGATGAACAGGTAAAAGAGCTAGTAAAAATTGTTCAAGAATCAGAAGAGTTAATTGTAGCAAAAGTGCAAAGTGAAGTACTGACTGTCCATGAAAGCAACAAGAAAATGATAGAAAGCCAACAAGATACATATGTAGGAGTGGTCAGATCAGGACAAGTTCTACGTGCCTCGGGGGATTTAGTAATTGTGGGGAATGTGAATCCGAATGGTCGAGTAGAAGCAGGTGGTAATGTATATGTCCTTGGCAGGCTAAAGGGAATTGTGCATGCAGGTGTGCATGGAAATAAGGAAGCCATAATTGCTGCCTCTCGTTTAGAAGCCACACATATTATGATTGCTGATCAAGTTGAGGTAATGTCAGACGAACATGTAAAGGCGATTAATCAAGCAGACATGGCTTGTGCATTTATCGGCTATGATGGGCGTATTGCATACGATCAAATTCATGCGTTAAAAAATATCCGACCATTATTAAATGTGTCTAAGGGAGGAAGCTAGTGTGGGAGAAGCGATCGTCATAACTTCAGGTAAGGGCGGTGTCGGTAAAACGACAACAACGGCTAACCTCGGGACTGCATTGGCTCTACAAGGGAAAAAAGTATGTTTAGTAGATACAGATATCGGCTTGAGAAATCTAGATGTTATTCTAGGTCTTGAAAACCGCATTATTTATGATTTAGTTGATGTTGTGGAAGGTCGCTGTAAAATCCATCAAGCATTAATTAAAGATAAACGTGTAGATGATAAACTATTTTTATTACCTGCTGCTCAAACGACAGATAAAAATGCTGTCACACCTGAGCAAATGGAGAGCTTAGTAGAAGAGTTAAAGAGAGACTATGATTATGTTTTAATTGATTGTCCTGCTGGTATTGAGCAAGGTTATCGCAATGCAGTTGCGGGTGCAGATCATGCTATTGTCGTGACGACACCAGAAATCTCTGCAGTGCGAGATGCGGATCGCATTATTGGGCTGCTTGAACAAGAAGAAATTACAGCGCCTAAACTTATTATTAATCGTATTCGTCAGCATATGATGAAAAACGGTGATACACTGGACGTCAATGAAATTACAACACATTTATCGATTGATCTATTAGGTATTATCGTTGATAGTGAAGGTGTTATTTCATCATCAAATAAAGGTGAACCGGTCGTTATGGACCCGACGAATAAAGCATCTCTAGGCTACCGTAATATTGCGCGTCGTATTTTAGGTGAATCTGTGCCGTTAATGGCAATTGAAGATGAGCAACGCGGCATGTTTTCAAAACTTAAAGCATTATTTTCAAGATAAACGAAACCTTTTCGTGCTTTTGCACGGAAAGGTTTTTTAAATTGTGCGAGAATTGTGTGAGTGCCTGGCACTTTTTTTCGTGCATGAATGGACATGCCGGCTCATATAGTGTGAAAAAAGGATGAGAGCTTGTTTAAAAAATGGAAATGGATTGTCATGATATTACTTGTAGCTACAATCATGCTTGTAATTCGTTTAGAAGATCAAGGTGTAGTGAAAACGCCTATACGAAAGCTTGTCACGACATCAGCAGATATAACTTATTTAAGTGAGCTCGGAAAAAGTTGGTTAAAAAAAGAAGAAGAAACTATTATGGTTTCGAGTGATGTCGGGCAAACTGAACTATTAACGTTTACGAATGCGCAAGTTTTTAAAGAGGGGTTTTTGTTACAATATGATATTGGTCTCCCTGTCTATGCAGGGCAAAGCGGGCTCGTTGTTTTTACAGGTCATACAAAATATACGGGAAAAACGATGACCATTAGCTATGAGGATGGCACAACGGTGTCTTACGGAATGCTTGATAGTTTGGCACAACTACCATACACAACTGTGCAGGCTACTGACTTAATCGGTATGAAGCAGACTGGCCAACTTTATATCTCGATTGAGAAAGACAAAACCCATTATAATTTAGAACAGATTGTACAATGGCTTGAAATGACGGAGAACGATGAAAGTTAAATTGCATTTACTTTGTATCCCTCTCATTTTATTAATGATTTTTAGTGGCCAAATTGCCTATTATGCAATTATATTAACTTCGTTGCTATGGCATGAAGCTGGCCATTTATTGGCTGCAATGCTGTGCGGCGTGAAAATAAAATCATGTGTCATTGCACCTTATGGAGGGGAAATTGAATTTGAAAATCCAGCAGCTGTGCAGGCATCATCACTACTGTGGATCGCATTAGGAGGACCAATCTTCACAATACTGGGGATTGGCCTTGCTTTTTTCATGCCGGAGTTAATTGCAACGCGACTTATTAATGTGCAGCTAGTATTACTAATAATTAATCTATTGCCAATCATTCCACTAGACGGTGGGAGGATTATTCTTGCATGTTTATTTTTAGTGTATCCAAGTGCGCGATTATTTGAATATTATTATTCGCTTTCTCTTATTTTTGCGACTATACTATTCTTTATAACTTTAATAACTTTACCACAATCCATTTTTCTAGCGATTCTTTGCTTATTTATATGGCTACAAGTGCTAAAAGAATGGAACTATCGCAAATACCGTTTAGCATTTGAGAAATATGTAATGTACAGGTTGACGTGATAGAATTCATGTGGTAGTATTTTAATGTTATTGTTTGTAGCACCCGTGCTACTACAACCGCTCTGGAAAGGTTTAAGTATCGTTCGATCACCTTTGTAAACAGGCGAGTCTGAGTCTAAGAGGAGGTGCAGTAAAATGTACGCAATTATTGAAACTGGTGGTAAACAAATCAAAGTAGAAGCTGGTCAAGAAATCTATGTTGAGAAATTAGGCGTAGAAGCTGACGAAGTTGTAACTTTCGATAAAGTTCTATTCGTAGGTGGCGAAAACGTTAAAGTTGGAGCTCCATTCGTAGAAGGCGCTACTGTAACAGCTAAAGCTGTGAAAGAAGGCCGTCAAAAGAAAATCGTTGTTTTCAAATTGAAAGCTAAAAAGAACTACCGTCGTAAACAAGGTCACCGTCAACCTTATACAAAATTAGTTGTTGAATCAATCAATGCTTAATTGTGAGGTGTAACATTTGATAAAAGTTACGATACATCATGATGAAAATAGACATGTGTCTGCATTTGAATTTTCAGGACATGCTGAGTACGACGAATCTGGTAAAGATTTAGTATGTGCAGGAGCATCTACTATTGCCATTGGTACGGTTAATGCTATTTATGCGCTACTACAATTACAACCAGAAGTTGAACAAGCAGCTGAAGGTGGAGGCTATCTTAAGGTAGATTTACCGACAGATTTAGAACCTGAAATTGATACAAAACTACAATTGATTGTCCAAGTAATGACTGCTCAAGTGTATTCTATGGTGCAAAATTACGGACAATATATCCAAATCAACTACAACCAAGTAGGAGGTGGAACAGAATGAAATTGTTATTAGCATTAGACCTTCAACTTTTCGCATCGAAAAAAGGGGTAGGTTCTACTAAAAACGGACGTGACTCTGAGTCTAAACGTCTTGGCGCTAAACGTGCTGATGGCCAATTCGTAACTGGTGGTTCTATTCTTTACCGTCAACGCGGTACAAAAATTTACCCAGGTACAAACGTAGGTCGTGGTGGTGATGATACACTATTTGCTAAAGTGGATGGCGTTGTTAAATTCGAACGCTTAGGTCGCGATCGCAAACAAGTATCTGTATACCCAGCTACACAAGAAGCTTAATTTTAATACAGTAGACATAAAGCGGAGGACTGCATTTATTGCAGTCCTTTTTTTGGCTAAATTTCAATGAAGAATTAAGGGAAAAATACATCAAAACTTGTTATACTAGTTAAGATAACTTTATTGGAGTGAATGGGATGAACAATCAATCACTAACCATTAGTGAGGTATTACGTTTTGCAAATCATGATTATGTGAATCAACTTCAACTAATTCGCATGAATTTAGATTTAGGTAGAATTGATGAATCAAAAGAACTTATACAACATTATTCGGAACAACTGCGAGTATTGTCTATCATGAATCGTCTACAATTACCACAAACAATGGAGTGGCTACAAACAGCAGGATGGCGCTATCCGGCGTTACCGCTGGAGCTTAATGGTGAGATCAAAAAACCAGTCACGAATAATATTGACAAGGATGTTGTAGAGTACTTAAACAAAACAGTTATGCATGTTTATGATACATTAGATCCGTTTACGGAGCAGAGCTTAGCGCTTGATGTACGTGTAGACGATCATACATTTGTTTTGACGTTTACGCTAAATGGGCTGTGGAGTGCAGATGCATTCACCGAAAAAGGTTTGAAACAATTCGACATTCAAACAATTGTGCAGACAAATACGTGCTGGCAATATGTGTTGAGTGCAAATAGGGAGTGAAATAAATGTTTGTCGATCACGTTAAGATATATGTAAAAGGTGGCGATGGCGGTGATGGAATGGTTGCCTTCCGCCGAGAAAAATATGTACCGAATGGTGGTCCCGCTGGTGGCGATGGCGGTCACGGAGGGAACGTTGTCTTTGAAGTAGAAGAAGGCTTACGTACGTTAATGGATTTCCGTTATAAACGCCATTTCAAAGCAGATCGTGGTGAGCACGGTATGAGTAAAGGGATGCACGGTAAACGTGCTGAAGATTTAATTGTCAAAGTGCCACCTGGTACAGTTGTAATGAATGAAGAAACAGGAGAAGTCATCGCAGACTTAGTAGAGCATGGTCAACAAGCGATTATCGCCAAAGCAGGTCGTGGCGGACGCGGAAATTCCCGCTTTGCAACACCGGCAAATCCAGCGCCTGAACTTTCTGAAAAAGGGGAGCCAGGACAAGAATTAAATGTTATATTAGAATTAAAAGTATTAGCAGATGTTGGCTTGGTTGGTTTCCCAAGTGTCGGTAAATCAACGCTGTTATCTGTTGTGTCTGCAGCGAAACCGAAAATTGGTGCTTATCATTTCACGACAATCGTACCGAATTTAGGCATGATTGAAACAGATGATCACCGAAGCTTTGCAATGGCCGATTTACCAGGGCTAATTGAAGGTGCGCATGAAGGTGTAGGGTTAGGACATCAATTTTTACGTCATATCGAACGTACACGTGTCATTGTCCATGTAATCGATATGTCAGGCATGGAAGGCCGTGACCCGTACGAAGATTATTTAACAATTAACGAGGAGTTAAAGCAATATAATTTGCGTTTAACAGAACGTCCTCAAATTATTGTAGCAAATAAAATGGATATGCCAGAAGCAGAAGAAAATTTAGTGGAGTTCCGTAAAAAGGTAGGAGAAGACGTTCAAATCTTCCCAATATCAGCGGTTTCACGCCAAGGCTTAAAAGAATTATTATTTGCAATCGCAGATTTACTTGAAGTAACACCTGAATTCCCATTATTTGACGATGTAGAAGAGCAATCTGACGCTACCGTGATGTACAAGCATGAATCACAAGGCGATGATTTCGAGATTACACGTGATGATGATGGTGCATTTATCATTAGTGGCTACTCGATTGAACGTCTATTTAAAATGACAGACTTTAGTCGTGAAGATGGTATTCGTCGTTTTGCACGCCAATTACGTGGTATGGGTGTGGATGAGGCATTGCGTGAGCGTGGTGCACAAAATGGTGATACAGTGCGTCTGCAAGAATTTGAGTTTGAATTTATAGATTAGAACAGGAGTTTTTAGGGGGAAGCGTATGAAAAATGTTGCGAATCAGCGATATTATTTAGTTCGTGAAGATGTATTAACAGATGCTATGCAAAAAACGTTGGAGGCAAAGCACTTACTTTCAAGTGGTACTGTTTCCTCCATCTGGGATGCGGTAAAGCAAGTAGATTTATCGCGTAGTGCGTTTTATAAATATCGTGATGCAGTATTTCCTTTTCACTCAATTGTACAAGAGCGTATTTTAACCGTCTTTTTACAGCTTCAAGATCGAAAAGGAACATTAGCTAAGCTATTGGAAACTGTCACAAATTCACATTGTAATGTACTGACAATCCATCAAACCATTCCAATTCAAGGACGTGCGAATGTGACGCTGTCATTAGATGTGACGAGTATGACTTCTGAACTTGATGACTTAATACAACAACTCAAACGATTAGATTTTGTAGAGTCAGCGGAGGTCATTAGTTCGGGTGCATTGTAAAGGGGCGAATAGCAATGCCCCTTTGTCTTTGTAGTGAATGCTAGTAGCTGTTAATACGAAATTTCGCTCCCTTTCCGCATGCGATGAGCAAGCCTCGCTGAAGCTGATAGAAAGCCTCTGTGAGGTCTCGCTTAAGTCGCTATTGTGCAGAAGTATTGCGAAATTATTTAAAATATTGATTTAATTCATTGTGTTTTAAAGTGAATGTAGAACAATCACAAACATATTTTAACTGGGGCTTAGTAAAGCCTTTTCTTTTTATAAGGAGTTTTCCAAACATTAAAAATGTTTCATATACTAGGATTTGTAGTAAAGGAGGTCATTTTGAATGACAGAGCAACAGTGGGAAAAACGTATAGCATTTTTAGGACCAGAAGCATCATTTACATACTTAGCAACAAAATCAATCTTCCCAACTGATTGGCTTGTGCCATGTGCAACGATACCTGAATGTATTGAGGCAGTAGCGGAGGGCAAGGTTGATTTAGCAGTAGTCCCTTTAGAAAATGCACTGGAGGGCTCAGTCCCATTGACGCTCGATTATTTATTCCATGAGGCAACACTTTATGTGACTGGTGAGCTACAATTAAAAATTCAACAACATTTAATGGTCAATAAAGCGCAGAAGGACAACTGGCAATCGATTAAAGGGGTCTACTCACATCCGCATGCGTTAGCACAATGTCATAAATATTTATTTTATCGTTTCAGTGATGTGCCATTACATCAAACAACATCAACAGCAGCGGCGGCAAAATTTGTATCCGAAAATCCAAATGAATGTATTGCAGCCGTAGGGAATGCCGCTGCCGCCGCAAAATACGGACTAGATATCGTGCAAGATAATATTCATGATTTTCATTTTAATCATACTCGATTCTTTGTGCTATCCAAGCAAAACAAACGGCTACCACAGGAATTATCAGAAGGGCAAGCAAAAACAACTTTTATGATTACATTGCCGACAGATCGTTCAGGGGCTTTACACCAAGTTCTTTCTGTCTTTGCATGGCGTCAATTAAATTTAAGTAAAATTGAATCGCGCCCATTAAAAACGGGCCTTGGTGATTATTTCTTCATGATTGATGTATTAGCAGACGAAAAAGAACCGATGATGCGTGGTGCTATGGAGGAGCTAGCAGCACTTGGCTGCAAAGTAAAATCTCTGGGGACATACTTTACATATTTAACATCAGACGAGGACTAACAGCTACAAGGAGTGGTATGCGTGGGTGGCATTATATTATTTGATGGCATTTGTAATTTTTGTAATAGCAGTGTGCAATTTATTATAAAGCGCGATCAAGCTGCATTTTTCAAGTTTGCATCGCTGCAAAGTGAAGTTGGGCAAGCGCTACTAGCACAATACAAAGTACCCGCAAATATTGATAGCATGATTTACATTGAACAAGGGAAAGTTTATGTCGAATCTACGGCAGCGCTTAAAATTAGTCGCCATTTAGATGGCTTATGGCCAGTGTGCTACGGACTAATTGTTATACCGCATGTTATACGAAATGCCGCATATAAACTTTTTGCAAACAATCGTTATCGTCTTTTCGGTCAAAAGCATGCATGTCTATTACCTACACCGGCTCAACGAGAGCGATTTCTGGAGTGCCAGGCACCCAAACAATTCTGAATTCAATGTCAATTCAAACGGTGTATCTCATTCTTATAGTAAAGTAGAAATCTCCATGAACTACTACGGAAATGCACAAAATAAAAGCCGCAACTGGCGACGCGACAGCGACAGTTGCGGCTTTTTGAGTGCCAGGCACCGAAACAATTCTGAAATTGGTGTCAATTTCGTGCGTCGTTGTACATTATTGATCAGACATGAGGTAGCCCTTTTTTTGCAAGGTCTGTTCAATTAAATCTAAAATTTCAACGGAAGGTGCTGAAATAACATGAAGATGAGTGCCGCCTGTAAGTGCTGATAAGTAGTTAGCTTGTGTGTCGTTTACACGCTGTACAAATTGTTCGACTTCATGCCGATTGGAGACCATGAAAGAAGCGGTAATTTCACCATAGATGGGATGTTCTACAATAACATTTTTCACCGTACCACCGCAGTCCACGATCGTTAACAATTCGTCTTTGGCGTCTTCAGGTGAGTGGAAACATGGGATTGTCCGTTCAACAGTATGAACAAGTTGCTCTTGGTGCATATAAATATAACCTTGGCTAGTTGCAATAATGGGTTCATTTCTAGCTTTTAATAAAGTCATGTCATTCACAATGACTTGTCTAGAAACATTGGCAAATTTAGCAAAGTCTGTCCCAGTGATAGGTGTGTTACTTTTTTTTAGCATTTCTAAAAGCTGCAGTCGGCGTTCCTCGCCTAACATTTTTTTCATAAAAGATCACCTCTGCTTTGTAATAAAGGAAACGTTATTCCTTAAGCATTAGTGTACCATGAAGCATTTCCACCATGCGCGAATTTTTTGTATCCAAATGAAACATTGAACATATGATACGTAGAGAGGAAGGGAGGAAAAAATTGCGTATTCATATTGTTCAAAAGGGAGATACATTGTGGAAGATTGCGAAAGAGTACGGTATTTCGTTTGAGGATTTAAAGCGACTCAATGCTCATCTTGCCAACCCTGATTATATTGTTCCCGGCATGGAAATTATTTTGCCTGAAAAAATAAACAAGGAAACACATAGAGAGCCACATAAAGAAACACATAAGGAATCACAAATGCATAAAGAGATGCCTACACAACCAAGACCTAGCAAGGAAAGTGTCAAAAAAGAGGTGCAAAAGCCGATGCCTGCACCACCGCCTATTGTTATTCAACCACCAGCACCAATGCCGATGCCTGAGCCACAGATGATCCCGATACCAATCCCGATGCCAATGCCAATGCCGCAACCACAACAACCGATGTGGGTGCCACAGCCAGTAGAACTGAGCTGGAATCAACAATTAGTTATGCCACAGGTGCAACAACCAGCACCGCCACCAGCACCACCAGTAGCACAACCAGCACCGCCGCCACCGCCGCCACCGCCGCCAGCACCAGCACCACCACCGGTTCATTATGTACCGCAAATGCCAATGGTGCCACATTGCTCTAGCTGTCATCAGCCAATGCATCACCAAATGTGGTGGCATATGCCAATGCAACCGATGCAACCACAAGTTGAGGCTTATGCAATGCCGCAACAACCGATGCCATGTGCAATGCCACAACAACCGATGCCACAACAAGTTGAAGGTGCGAATTTCTTAGAATCGAGCTCATCACCATTCTTTAATGAGCCACAAATGCAGCCTCAATATGACCAGATGCCAATGATGCCGATGATGCCGATGGGTCAATCTTGTGGATGTGGTGCACAACATGGTATGGGTCAACCTTGTGGATGTGGCGCACAACATGGTATGGGCCAAACTTGTGGATGTGGCGCACAGCATGGAATGGGGCAACCTTGTGGATGTGGTTCACAACCTGTCATGATGCCTAATTGGCAATTCGACCCTTGTCATTACCCGCCGCCATGTCCTTCAGGAGGACCATGGATGTCACCGCATTATTTCCCAGGCGGGATGACGCCTTATCGATGGTAAAAAAGCGTATATTGTTGAGGAAGTAAAACCGAATATTTGGAAGTATAAATATCAATCAAATCATTATTTTGTAAAGCGAGCTAAGCAGTTAGAAATAGCTAATAAGGTGAGGGCAATCCATCGCCAACTTGGACGACTAGAGCCCTCACTCGTCCTGCCTTTAGTAAAAAGTGATGATGAGCAACTAATCGTTCAAATGTGGCAAGAGGGAAGCCACAGTGCGAATTTTGCCCATAAAAAAGATCGTGAACAATCGCTTAAGCTATTAAATACCTTACATGATACAAATCAAAAAATTGCCTGGCAACGAGTACCTGGTCTGCATACCTTTTCACAGCTTTTAAAATGGCAGATGCGACATATGCGCTTTAAAAGCAGACGAAGTGAATTACGTGCATTTTTAACAAAAGAAGAAGTGGAGCAAATTATTCACTTTAGTGAAAAGGCTTTGCAGTTAATGGAACTAGAGGATGTGCCTGAAAAAGATATAACACTGCTACATGGCGATGTTGTTCATCATAATTTCTTATGGTGTTCAGATGGCGAATTACGCTTAATCGATTTTGATTTAGCACACCTTGGAGAAGCAGATGATGAATATATATTATGGTTGCATCGCGTGTTGCCGGCAGTAGATTATGATCTTAATAGTCTTTTAAAAGAATTGCCAGAGCTTCAACGATTAGATAAGAGAAAATACCATCGCTTAAAATTTCCAAATGAGCTGTTGCGAGAATGGCTATTTGCTATAGACTTGCCGTTGGAACAACAGCTTGTATTTTTAGATTATTTAATACCGTTTACGAAGCGAGCCTTAACATACTGGCCAAAACTGTGGTACGATATTGATAGAGTGATGAAGAAATGACCGTCTCCGAGGCGGTCATTTTTGTATGTGAACGGCATTTTCGCTATTGAATATAGTCGAGCATTCGTTCGCTATATGCTATAATCGAAGACGATGAATGTGAGGGATTGACCATGTATGATTATTTAAAAGGACAAATAGTGCGAATTACGCCTGAGTATATCGTACTTGAGCAACAAGGAATTGGTTGGCAACTGAATACACCGAATCCTTTTGCATTTCGAACGTCAGCAGCAGAACAACAAATTTATGTTCAATTGCATGTACGCGAAGATGCACAAGTACTGTATGGGTTTCCAAATTTAGATCAACGAGAACTTTTCCGTAAATTAATTTTAGTGTCGGGCATTGGACCTAAAGGAGCGCTAGCGATTTTAGCGACTGGCAATCCACAGCAAGTTATTAGTGCTATCGAGCGTGAAGACGAAGCGTTTTTAGTGAAATTCCCAGGAGTCGGCAAAAAGACAGCACGTCAAATGATTTTAGATTTAAAAGGAAAACTAGGCTCTTTACTTGAGACAATTGAATTACCTAGTACAGAAGATGAGTTACCGTTATTTGGCGTCAATCCATATAAGCATGAACTAGAAGAAGCTATGCTCGCATTAATGGCTCTTGGCTATTCAGAAAAAGAACTCGCTAAAATTCGACCGCAACTCGAAGATAATGACAAGTTAAAAACAACCGATGCCTTTATGAAGCAAGCATTGCAGCTGCTATTAAAGTTAAAATAAGAGAGGGGGGGGCAGGTACATGTCAGAACGCATGATAGCAAGTGAAGCGGGCAAATATGATGAACAATTTGAATTATCTTTACGACCGCAAAAATTAACACAGTATATTGGGCAACATAAGGTGAAAGAGAATTTACAAATTTTCATCGAAGCGGCGAAGCTTCGTCAGGAAAGTTTAGATCATGTACTATTATATGGTCCTCCTGGATTGGGAAAGACGACATTAGCCGTGGTAATCGCAAATGAAATGAATGTTAATGTTCGTATGACGAGTGGTCCTGCCATTGAACGTCCAGGAGATTTAGCTGCGATTTTAAGCTCGCTGGAGCCGGGAGATGTATTATTTATTGATGAGATCCATCGTCTTCCACGTGCAATCGAAGAGGTGCTTTATCCAGCAATGGAGGATTTTTGTTTAGACATCGTTGTTGGAAAAGGCCCTGAAGCTCGTTCTGTCCGTCTAGATTTGCCTCCGTTTACCCTCGTTGGTGCAACGACTAGAGCGGGCGCATTATCTGCTCCATTGCGAGACCGGTTCGGTGTACTACTGCGCTTAGAGTATTATGATAATCCATCTCTTGCAGAAATAGTTGTCAGAAGTGCTCAGTTGTTTGAAGTGGATATTGAGCAAGTAGCGGCAAGTGAAATGGCAAGACGCTCTCGTGGTACACCGCGAATCGCGAATCGCTTACTAAAACGAGTGCGAGATTATGCACAAGTGCTTGGAGATGGTATGATAACGGAGGACCTTGCCAAGCAAGCGCTAGAGCTTTTACAAGTTGATCCTAGAGGGCTTGACCATATTGACCATAAGCTTGTGACCAATATGATTGAGCGCTTCCGTGGTGGCCCAGTAGGTTTAGATACGCTTGCTGCCTCCATCGGTGAAGAACGAGTGACGATAGAAGATGTGTACGAGCCGTATTTAATGCAAATTGGCTTTATTCAACGTACACCGCGTGGGCGTGTTGCAACGCATCTTGCTTACGAACATTATGGATATGATTATCCACAACAAACATAAAAGAAGGAAGTTTTTTTCATGCGTGTAGAAGATTTTGATTTTGAATTACCAGAGGAGCTGATCGCACAAACGCCACTTGTCGATCGTACGGCAAGTCGTTTAATGGTCGTGACACCGGGCTCTGAAAAAGTCGAGCATCATCATTTTGCTCATATATTAGACGAACTACAAGCTGGTGACTGTCTTGTATTAAATGATACAAGAGTATTACCGGCACGTTTAATGGGTGTCAAAGAAGAAACGGGTGCTCATATTGAAGTGTTGCTATTAAAGCAAACAGCAGGCACTGATGAATGGGAAACACTTGTGAAGCCAGCGAAACGCGTCAAAGTAGGTACTGTTGTGACATTTGGAGATGGTTTATTAACCGCTACTTGCACAGCAGAGTTAGACCACGGCGGCCGTATGTTTGAGTTTAAATACGAAGGTATTTTTTATGAAATTTTAGAGCAACTTGGCGAAATGCCATTGCCACCATATATTCGCGAAAAATTAGATGACAGTGAGCGTTATCAAACGGTTTATGCGAAAGAGCGTGGCTCAGCTGCAGCACCAACAGCAGGTCTTCATTTTACGCAAGAATTATTAGAACAAGTACGTGCCAAAGGCGTCGAAATTGTTTTTATTACGTTGCATGTTGGTCTTGGCACATTCCGTCCAGTGAGCGTAGACTCTATCGAAAACCACGAAATGCATGCTGAATTTTACAGTGTGACAGAAGAAGCGGCAGCTACCATTAACCGTGTGAAAGCAAATGGTGGACATGTTATCGCTGTCGGGACAACCTCTACTCGTACGCTCGAAACAATTGGTTCTAAATATGGAGAAGTGCGCGCAGAGCAAGGCTGGACATCGATTTTCATTTATCCGGGCTATCAATTTAGCATTGTGGACGGTTTAATTACTAACTTCCATTTACCAAAGTCCACATTAGTGATGCTCGTTAGTACACTTGCGACGAAGGAAACGATTTTAAGCGCCTACAATCAAGCAGTAGAAGAACAATATCGCTTCTTTAGCTTTGGTGACGCGATGTTTATCCGTCCGCGTCCACAGCAAAAATAAACGTAAGTTGACATTGATTTATTCAAAAGAATGATCAAGAAAAATCGAAGTACTGTTTTTACTTTAGATAAGAGAGGATTTATTATTTTATGACACAACCAGCAATTCGCTATGAATTACTTCATACATGTAAGCAAACAGGAGCACGACTTGGTATCGTGCATACACCACATGGCTCTTTTGAAACGCCAGCATTTATGCCTGTAGGTACGCAAGCAACTGTAAAAACAATGTCCCCAGAGGAATTAAAAGAAATGAATGCGGGCATTATTCTGTCGAATACGTATCATTTATGGCTACGTCCAGGTAATGATATTGTGAAAGAAGCAGGCGGCTTGCATAAATTTATGAACTGGGATCGTCCGATTTTAACGGATTCTGGTGGCTTCCAAGTATTCTCACTCAGTCAATTCCGTAAAATTGAAGAAGAAGGCGTCCACTTCCGCAATCATTTAAACGGAGACAAGCTGTTTTTAAGTCCAGAAAAGGCGATGGAAATTCAAAATGATTTAGGGTCAGATATTATGATGGCGTTTGATGAATGCCCACCTTACCCAGCAACATATGACTATATGTTGCAATCAGTTGACAGAACGACTCGCTGGGCAAAACGCTGCAAAGAAGCGCACGCGCGTCCTGAAGATCAAGGTTTATTTGGTATCATTCAAGGTGGAGAGTACGAAGAATTACGTCGTCGTTCAGCAGAAGCTTTAGTAGAGCTAGATTTCCCAGGTTATGCAATCGGTGGTTTATCAGTTGGCGAACCGAAAGATGTAATGAATCGAGTGTTAGAATTTACAACACCGTTAATGCCAGCTAATAAGCCTCGCTATTTAATGGGGGTTGGTTCACCTGATTCTCTTATTGATGGGGCGATTCGAGGCATTGATATGTTTGACTGTGTATTACCTACACGAATTGCACGTAATGGTACATTAATGACGTCAGAAGGCCGTCTAGTTGTGAAAAATGCAAAATATGCACGTGATTTCGGTCCTATCGATCCAAACTGTGATTGCTATACATGTAAAAACTATTCTCGTGCTTATGTACGTCATTTAATTCGCACAGAAGAGACATTTGGTATTCGTTTAACGTCTTACCATAACTTACATTTTTTACTGAAGCTTATGGAGCAAGTGCGTGAAGCGATTCGTGAAGACCGTCTTGGTGATTTCCGTGAAGCATTTTTTGAAAAATACGGTTTTAATGGACCGAATGCAAAAAACTTCTAAAAATGGAATGGGATTTAGCGAAAATTTACCTGTTATAGAAAAACTATTGATAATATAGAAAATTTTTGGGCTTGTCCATCGCTTTTTTAGGGTGAAATAGTCTATACTAAAAAAGTGAGATTTGGAAAGGGGGCTAGTAATTGAATATGGAATCGATATTAGGATTTGCACCGATCATCTTGATGTTCGTGGCAATGTGGTTCATTTTAATCCGTCCTGCTAAAAAGAGACAGCAAGAAACACAAAATATGCAAAGTAGCTTACAGCGCGGAGATAAAGTTATTACAATCGGTGGCTTGCATGGTGTAATTGACTCAATCGAGGACACTGCGGTCACGTTAGTTATCGCTGATAATGTGCGCGTTAAATTTGACCGTCAAGCAATTGGACGTGTCGTAAAGGACCAAGCATAATCTTATAAGGCGTTGTCCCAAATCATTTTGGACAACGCCTTTGCAATTTTCTAAAGCTATGTCGAAATGTGCCCATTTTTGACACAGCTTTTTTGTATAAAAAGCAGCCGATACGGTCACCTTGATATAGTGGGGGTGTCTGTATGGAAGAATATTTAACAATAATCTTTAGAACATGCTTTTTATATGTGTTTATACTGATTGTGTTTCGTTTAATGGGTAAACGTGAAGTCGGTGAACTTTCTGTTATCGATTTAGTCGTCTTCGTCTTGATTGCAGAAGTGGCTGCTTTTGCACTGGATGATTATGAAAATCCATTATTTAATGCCATTTTACCAATAATTATTTTGCTCTTTATACAAATATTGAGTGCCTATTTATCATTGAAAAATAAAAAAATACGTGATTTGGTCGACGGGGATCCAGCCCTGCTCGTTAAAGATGGTATAATTCAAGAAAGTGAAATGCGCAAGCATCGTTATAATTTAGATGATTTATGTCAGCAACTACGTGAAAACGGTATCGCTTCAGTCACGGAAATTGCTTATGCTTATTTAGAGCCTTCCGGTAATCTTTCCGTGTATAAAAAAGATGAAAAAGCATTTTCCTATCCGCTTATTATTGATGGTGATATACAAGATAGACATTTATTGCTCATTCATAAAGATAAGGATTGGTTAATGGCTGAATTAGCTAAAAATAATATCCATGATAGTAATACGGTTTTCTTTTGTATATGGGAGGATAGTCGACTTCATATCCAATTGAAGGAACATTAAACCTTCTTAGCTAATTTACGAAGATAGTGGAAGTCTGTAAAACGTAATTGATTGGTCATTAATAATAGCGTGAATAGTAAAAATAATGTAACACAGCTACTTAAAAGCAATGGTAGTGGCATTATTTGCATAAAGAAATATTGAGCAATACAAACCGCAATAAAACAACTATAAGGCACAACAAACATGCGGAAGCCGGCGCGCAAATTTTTGCGTTGTCTTACTGTCGCGATATGCAAGAACGATGTTAGTAAAACGCCAAAACCAATCGCTACTACTGCACCTTTTTCCTGTATGCCGGGTTGGGAGGCCAGTACAAACATAACGAACAACTTTCCAAGACCACCGTAAATGGAATTCATCATGGCAGCACGTGCTTCACCAACGGCTTGTAAAATCGAATGAAGTGGACTTTGAATATAATAAAAATAAAATATCGGTGCTAAAATTTTCACATAGCCTCTATTTTCTTCTAAGTGAAATAATTTCATCGCTAAGTCGTCGCCATGCACGAAAAAGTACGTGGCAGCGAAGCAACCTACTAATGATGATAGACGTAATGACACGGAAATTCGTTCTTGTAAAAGTGCGTTATGTTGGCGTGCAACAGCATCACTAACAGCAGGGATCAGCACAATGGACAATGCGGTAGAGACAAAAGCAGGAAATAGTAGTAGGGGCACTAAAACACCTGAAATAACGCCATATAAAATCGTGGCAGCCGATGCAGTCAAGCCTGCCATCGTTAATGCCTTTAAAAAGATAATCGGCTCTAAAAACCATGTAAACGAGCCAAATAGCTTGCTTCCTGCTGAAGGTACGGCAACCCGTAGCATCGGTGAAGCAGGGTAGGACTCCACTTTGCTTTTTTTAGGCAATAATTTTTTCTTGGAAACTGTGTAATGGAGCCATAAATACAAGAAAGCAACAACTTCAGCTAATAGCGTAATACCCATGGCAGAGGCTGCAGTAATAGCGGCATTATTATAAGCAGCAACTAGCGGTAACATAAAAGTAATAAATCCGATACGAACAACTTGTTCAAGCATTTGTGCCCAAGCAGTTGGTGTGATTTTAGCAACGCCTTGTAAATAAGCGCGAAGTAATCCTGAACCGACTGAAACAGGCACAGCAAAGAGTGCAATCCAAAGTGTAATGGTTGTTTGTTCATTATGTAACAGCGTTGTAGAAATATAAGGTATTGTTAGTGCAACGAGTGGCATAAAAACAATCATACCAATAAACGACCAAATGATAGCCGTACGCATGACGCCAAAGATGCTTTCACGCTTATTTTTTGCTAGTAATTCTGCTACAATTTTAGCAACAGCGATAGGTAGTCCAAGTTGAATGAGTGAGATGAAGAAAATAAATGCAGGATAGGCGGTCATATAAATGCCGACTGCTTCTTCACCCGCAATACGCATAAATTGCATTCTATAAAAGAAGCCAAAGAGTTTAGATAAAAAAATAACAAACATTAAAAATAGTGTACCTCGAACAAAAGAACTCATGCCATCCGTCCCTTCTCAAGCCGCAAAAATTCATTTACACTATTTGTATGCAATTACTTCTTACGATACAACTTTGATTGGAGATGATTCAAAATGAGTATGCAACATGCACAACTATTTGAAAAAATTCGTCCGGCAATTGATAGTAAGATTGCAGAATTTCGGTATTATAAATATGATGCCATCACCGCAGAAGAATTATGGCGTTTTTGTGTAGAAAAGAAATGGCGAAAAAAAAATGTTGAACAATTGCGCTTATATGAGATTATTGCAACTATTTTTGCAGTATCACCATCTGATATCGTATCATTCAACCAAGTAGAGTTTTTACAAAGTGATGATTGGTTTGCAGAAATAAACACGGAAGAATTAAAATCATTGCTTGGGCCATTAAAAACACAAGCAGAATTTGTCGGTTCTGTAAAAGATTAATAAGAATACTACAGTGTTGAATTGACACCAAGCGCAACGTGTTTCATAATAAGTGTGTTGCGCTTTTTTACTTTGTACAAGCCGTGTTGAAAAAAATAGGCAGTAAAAAGTGGTATGGGTTTTTTATTTCCCTACATAAATGTTCCGCTTACTATTCATAATGAAATAGAAGAATAGCTTCTATTAGTACGGGAATTGCGCGTTATTGAACGATTAAAAATAAGTAAGCAAACCTTTTGAAGCACAGGCTACATGATTCTAGAGGAAAAGGAGGAATACACGTTTCAAAAGGGATTGCTAGTATACTTGTTTGCAGTGTAAGGGGATGCCCTTTGCACCAATTCGAGGAGGATTTATAGATGAAATTAAGAAGTCGAATTGTGGCGTTCGTGCTGCTAATGGTGTTATTCTTTTCAACCATGGGTACGACTGCACAAGGCGTCTTAAAGGACATTAAGCTTGGTCTTGATTTACAAGGCGGGTTTGAAGTGCTTTATGAGGTCAATAAATTAAAAGAAGGACAAAAAATTACACCGGAAATTGTCACGGCAACGGCAACAGCTCTTGGCAATCGTGTCAATGCGCTTGGCGTAAGTGAACCGAGCATTCAGGTTGAAGACAAAAACCGTATCCGTGTGCAATTAGCGGGGGTTGAAAATCAAGAATCTGCTCGTAAAATGCTATCTACTTCTGCGAATTTAACATTCCGTGATGTCGATGATAATTTACTGTTAGATGGTGATGATTTAAAGGCTAATGGTGCGAAGGATTCCTTTGACCAACAAAACCGTCCGATTGTGTCGCTAACGTTAAAAGATGCGAAAAAATTTGCGGATGTTACAAGTAAAATTGCTGCCAAACCACAAGGCCAAAATTTACTTGTTGTATGGTTAGACTTTGAAGAAGGTGTCGATTCGTATAAAGCTGAATCACAAAAAGCGAAACCTCGCTATGCATCTGCTGCAACAGTTACTCAAACATTAAATACAACAGATGTTATGATTAGCGGTAATTTTACAGTTGACGAAACAAAAAATTTAGCCGGTATTTTAAATGCAGGGGCACTACCAGTGAAGCTTGATGAGATTTATTCTACATCAGTAGGCGCACAATTCGGTGACCAAGCATTGAAAAGTACTGTATTTGCAGGTATTGTCGGCGTAATAGTGATCTTCCTATTTATGCTATTCTACTACCGTTTACCTGGCTTTATTTCAATCATTACCCTTGCTGTATTCACATTCCTAGTTCTTGTTGTGTTCGACTGGATTAATGCTGTCTTGACATTGCCAGGTATTGCCGCGATCGTGCTCGGTATAGGGATGGCAGTCGATGCCAATATCCTTGCGGCAGAACGTATTCGAGAAGAGCTACGTGTTGGTTATTCTGTTAAACAAGCATTCCAGCTTGGTTCCAAACAATCTTTATCAGCGATTGTTGATGCACAGTTAACAACATTATTAGCAGCAGCAGTATTATTCTATTTCGGGACAAGTTCTGTTAAAGGATTTGCCACAACATTAATCATTAGTATTTTACTGAGCTTCCTAACAGCTGTTTGGGGTTCTCGTGTGCTACTAGGATTGCTAGTGAACAGTGGTTACTTCAATAATCCAGCATGGTTTGGTATTCCAAAATCTAAACAACATAGCTTGGATGAAAATATCGGTACATTAGATTTATCAACGAAATTTGACCGTTTTGACTTTGTACACAACCGCAAAAAATTCTATACGTTCTCTATGGCTATTTTTGTAGTTGGGATTATCGTACTGGGTATTTTCCGCTTAAACCTTGGGATTGACTTCTCAAGTGGTACACGTGTGCAAATTGAAGCAGATCAAACGTTAACGAAAGAAGAAGTGTCAAAATATGTGTCTAGCATCGGTTTCCCATCTGATGATATCGTACTTTCAGGTGAGAAAAGTAAAATGGCGGTCATCCGTTATAAAGATGATTTATCACAAAGTGACATTTTAAAATTCAAAAAAGTAGCGGGCGAAAAATATGGTCATGAGCCTGGTGTAAGTACTGTTTCACCGACGATTGGTAAAGAGCTTGTGAAAAATGCCATCAAAGCATTAGCACTTGCTGCGCTTGGTATCATCATTTATGTAGCAGTTCGCTTTGAATGGCGCATGGGTGTTGGTGCGATTGTGTCGCTTCTGCATGACGTATTCCTCATCATCGCTGTCTTTAGCTTTATGCGCTTAGAAGTGGATATTACGTTTATTGCGGCTGTCTTGACAATTGTTGGTTACTCTATTAACGATACGATTGTTACATTTGACCGTATGCGAGAAAACTTAGAGCAATACGATACAATTAAAGACCGTGAAGTTTTAGCGAATATTGTTAATAAATCGTTACGTCAAACGATGGGCCGTTCGGTGAATACGGTGTTAACAGTAATTATCGTAGTCGTGTCGCTTCTTATTTTCGGTGCACCATCTATTGAAACATTCTCTATTGCGTTATTAATTGGTTTAATTACAGGTATGTATTCATCTATCTGTATTGCAGCTCAAATCTGGTACTCACTAAAAGTACGTGAGATGAAAAAATCAGATGGCCAATTACGTAAAAAAGAGAAAAAACAATGGGGAACAGACGAACCTACTGTTTAATAATTAGTGTAAAGAGCCATTCTCAACTAAGGTTGAGATGGCTCTTTTTGTCTGTTTGTAAATGACTTGCAGCTAGAAGGGAATTGATTTAAAAAATAAGTTTTGCTAAATTAGAATTAAAAAAAGGGTCTTCCTTTAAAGTGTATATCACTTATATAATGCTTTTTCGGGTATACGTATTATATCTATTCTCAAAAGTTTTAGCTTCATCATAAAAACAAATAGAGAAAGTGGGATGCTTAATGAAGCCAAGCTTTTTAATGACGTTTTTAGCTATCGTTGTTGGGTTAGCGACAGGTTTTCTTCTAATTAATAATGAGCTAGAGTTAATTAAAAGAATGATTCTACTAGTAATCTTAGTGTTGGCCGCCACGATATTAATGGTGCTAATATATAAAAATGATAAAGTGAAACTTGAAAAAAATAATCATAAATACTAGGCAAATTAGCATTATTCGGCTATAGACAAAACGCCAAGTTATTAAAATTAATTTACAGCCCCTTTTATTTTATTGATACTATTTCACCGTAGAAGAATGATTGAGTAAAGGGTTGCTCGACTTTGCGGGACGGAGCCAACAATCATAGGATAGCGCCGGAGGATGAAGCCACGACCCGTAAAAAAAGCGAACAAATCGGATTGAAAATCATAAAGCCGTAATAGTTTAAGTTATTAAAGAATAGAAAAGAAATAAGCCTTCATCTTTTCATCAGAATTGGTTGACAATTATTGTAGGTTGGCATAGAATAAGGCTAACTTTTCGTTCGGATATGGTAGAAGGTCTCGGGAGCGAGATCAGCCTTAGAACAGATGAGCAGAGCATAGACGAGAATAGCTGAGAAATTGATGAATAAGAGTAGTAGCATAAGTGTGCAATTTAGAGAGTCAGTGGCCGGTGTAAACTGATTTGTAGCTTATGTGAATGGACTTATGAGAGTTGCTATGTAGAATAGCAAACGGATTCCCCACGTTATCGGGGGTGCTTGCATTTAAACGGTTGACTTACAATTGTTTATTTGGCATATGCCTATAAAATCTTTCGCATGAAAACACAGCGATAGATTGTATTTACCATAGGTAAAAATAAAGCACAAAAGTGAGAGCTTTATCGCTCTAATATGAGGTGGCAACGCGGTCATGATCGTCCTCTGCAATTGGGAAATTCCTATTTGCAGAGGGCTTTTTTTGTTTTGTATTAAATTTCTCCAAACTCGTAATATGCAAAATATTTATTCATAAAGGAGTTTAGTCGATATGCAAACAACAAGTTCTAGAACAAAAATGAAAACGATAAATGGGGATTCGTTAACACCTATATTAATTTTTAGACGCTTGCAAGGTACGCATAAATTTTTGCTGGAAAGTTCAGCGCAACATGAAGGAGCAGGACGTTTTTCTTTTATCGGTGCCAATCCACGGAAAACCTATAAAGGCGCGGGGGATGAAATCAAAGAATACGCCTATAAAACAGGGAAAACGTATACACATAAAGGCGACCTTTTCGTATTGTTGAAGCGCCTGATGCCACGTATTTCCAATACGACTGAATTTCCATTTTCAGGTGGTGCCGTCGGTTATATTGGCCATCATGCGATAAACAATGGAGCAAGTAACGAAGAATTGTTTGAGCTTCCAGATGTTCATTTCCATGTGTATGAAACGATTATCGTTTTCGACCATTTAACGGATGAAGTGACATTAATCTATACGAACATTGATGCGGAAACGAAAGAGCCAAATTTAGAGGAGTTGGCACAGCAGTTGCTAACAGGCGATGAAGGGGAAGAGACAACATGGTCCTATCAAGCGTTAAAGACGGTATCGGATTCACAACAGGAACAATTTATTACAAATGTTATGAACACATTAAACGATGAACGTTCTCGTGTAGTCCTATCTAAACCATTTTTAGCAACGATCGACGGCGATGCATTTGCACTCTATCGTCAATTACGGAAGAAAAATGCTGCACCGTATATGTATTATGTAACATTTGATGACCATATTGTGCTAGGAACATCACCGGAAAGTTTAATTCGCGTACAAGGTCAACGCGTTATTGCAACGCCAACAGAAGGCTCTTTTCCACGAGGTGCTACTACCGCTGAAGATTTAGAACATGAACGTAAACTGTACGACAATGCTGAGGTAAGGAAATCGCATACAGTTCTTGTCACCGCTGTACAACAAGAGCTTGCAACTGTTTGTTTCCGTGATTCTATACAGGTCATTGACGCGATGAAATTGGAGCGCTCAAAGCAAGCATTGCATCTGACATCCCGAGTAGAGGGGCAACTATTACCGATGCTACATGCAGTAGATGTATTAGCTGCAACGTTACCGCCATTTACATCTATTAATCTACCTACTCAATTAAGCGACAACCAACTAAAATCAACAGCACAGACAGCGCGCTTATTAGGTGGTGCAATTGGCTTTATCGGCTTTAATGGCCATTTAGATTTTGCATTAACAGGCAAATCGATTGTTGTTGCAAACGAAACCATGCATATGCAATCGACTGTTATGGTGACCAAATATTCAACGGTCCATCATGTACTGAAACAAGTAAATACAGAACAACAGCTGTTTTTACAACATTTAGAAAATAAAGGTGGAGTGAAATGATGGAAACTATACAACGAAAGGTTCAGCAGCGACAGCATTTAATGTATGAGGAAATGTTTGAAGCGGCACAATGGATGTTCCAACAGGAGACGCCACAAGATGACATTGCCCATTTTTTAAGAAGCTTATCCGCAAAGGGCGAAACGGCACATGAAGTAGCAGCATTAGCAACGGTGATGCGTTCGTTTGCACTGCAAGTACCAGCACAAGCAGGTGACTATATGGATAACTGTGGTACAGGGGGAGATGGCTTAAATACATTTAATATTAGTACGGCCTCATCCTTTGTCTTGGCAGGGGCAGGAGTCAAGATGGCCAAACATGGAAATCGTAAAATTTCATCGGCATCAGGTAGTGCGGATGTATTAGAGGCGTTAGGCATTCATACAAATATTTCGATTGAACAAACGACTGCGCTTTTAGAAAAAGAAGGTATTGCCTTTTTATATGCGCCGAACGTGCATCCGAAATTGAAGCGAATAGGGGAGGTAAGGCGTGCTATAGGGAAGCCAACGATTTTTAATCTTGTCGGTCCGCTAACTAATCCAGTACCATTAGCAACGCAATTTACCGGCATCAATCGTCCGAATTTTGTAATGGAATATGCTTCGGTTTTGCAAATGCTTGGAAGGCAGCGGGCCATTGTCGTTTCTGGTCCAAAAGGATTGGATGAAGCGTCACTTGCTGGTCAAAATACATTTGTCTTAGTGGATAAAGGGGACTTAATTCCATTTTCTTTCACTGCAGAGGATGTCGGACTGCACTATGCTCCGTTAGAAGCGATTCGCGGCGGTGATGCGCACGACAATGCCATCATTATGCGCAAATTACTAGCAGGTGAACAAAGTGCCTATCTCGATACGGTATTGTTTAATGCGGGAATTGGTTTGTTTAGCCACGGCCTAGCACAAACCGTCAAAGAAGGTGTGGAAATGGCCAAGGATAGTATTTTCAGTGGGCGTGCATTGCAGAAATTGCAGGCAGTCGTTGCTTATAGTGAGAAAATTAAAGAGGTGGAGATTGGGCAATGAATATATTAACGAAAATTATTGAACAGAAAAAAATAGAAGTAGCCGACTTGCTTGCACAGCCAGATCCATTAACTAATGGTAGTGAAAGAAAGCGCGCCTCTTTGTTCACAACGTTAAAAACGGCTGATACGTTGCAAGTGATTGCGGAAATGAAGCGTGCTTCTCCTTCAAAAGGTCTTATTGCGGCGGGCGCTAATCCAGTAAAGCAGGCAAAAATATATGCACAGGCTGGTGCAGCTGCTATTTCAGTTTTAACAGATAAAACATTTTTTCAAGGCTCATTTGAGGATTTAGCAGCCGTTGCAAATGCGGTTCAAACACCACTTCTTTGTAAAGATTTTATGATTGACCGTGTACAAATTCGTTATGCAAAGGCTGCTGGTGCATCGATCATATTATTAATTGTAGCAGCACTTGACGATGCAACGTTACAAGATTTATATCACTTCGCCACAAGTTTAGGACTTGAAGTATTAGTAGAAGTTCACGATACCCAAGAGCTTGAACGAGCACTCGCTGTAGGGGCGCAGTTAATTGGTGTAAACAATCGAGATTTACGCACATTTGAGGTAGATTTAGCACGGACAAAGGAAATTGCAGAAGCCTTCCCATTTGGGGAGCAACGAGTGCTCATTAGTGAGAGTGGTATTTGGAATAAAGAAGATGCTCAAAAGGTTGCGACGATGGGGGCAAGTGCTGTTCTAGTAGGGGAGTCATTAATGCGTAGTGGCGATGCAGGTGTCGCACTGCAACAATTACAAGTACCTAAAGCGGGGGCATCCGTATGACGAAGGTGAAAATTTGTGGTTTGAAAGAAGTCCAACATGTGCAAGCTGCCGTGCAAGCGGGCGCGGATGCAATTGGTTTTGTCTTTGCTGCAAGTAAACGGCAAGTGTCGATTGAACAGGCGCAACAATTGGCAAAGCATATACCTGAAGGTGTACTGAAAATTGGGGTTTTTGTGAACCCAACACCTGAGGAGTTACGTGCGGCCGTGTCAAGTGTACCATTAGATTATGTGCAGTATCATGGCGACGAAACGCCTGATTTTATCGTGCAGCAAGGCTATCCTTCCATTAAAGCACTATCCGTTCATGGTGCTAAAGATGTGCAAGCAGCTGCCAACTATGCAGTCGATTATTATTTATTCGATGCGCCTGGCACGGACTACAAAGGGGGCAGTGGTCATACTTTTGATTGGACATTGCTCGAGACAGCGGGTATTCCACGTGAAAAGTTAATTTTAGCAGGTGGCTTAAAGATAGAAAACATTCATGAAGCATTGGCGCTCGTGTCGCCTTGCATGGTAGATGTATCAAGTGGCGTTGAAACAGAGGGTAGCAAAGATACGGAAAAAATAGCAGCATTTTTACAAGCAGTAAAGAGGGGGAGAGTATAATGGCCATTTCAATAGCAAATAGTGTACCGACAAAGGAAGGACGCTACGGGAAATTTGGTGGGCAGTATGTGCCTGAAACATTAATGACCGCTTTAATCGAACTAGAAGCAGCATTTGACGAGGCAATGGTAGATCCAACATTCACAGAGGAGCTAGCCTATTACTTACAGGAATATGTAGGGCGTGAGACACCGCTGTATTATGCACAAAATTTAACAAAAGCGCTTGCAGGAGCGAAAATTTATTTAAAGCGTGAAGATTTAAATCATACTGGCGCCCATAAAATTAATAATGCAATCGGGCAAGCGCTTCTTGCTAAACGGATGGGGAAAAAGAAAATAGTGGCGGAAACGGGTGCAGGTCAACATGGCGTAGCAACGGCCACTGCTTGTGCATTGTTAAATTTAGAATGCGTTGTGTTTATGGGTGCCGAGGATATTAAACGTCAACAGTTAAATGTTTTCCGAATGGAGCTACTTGGCACAAAGGTAGAGTCGGTGGAAACAGGGTCAAAAACGTTGAAAGATGCAGTCAATGCGGCCCTACGTTACTGGGTAACGAATGTCGAGGATACCCATTATATTTTAGGCTCAGCTCTAGGCCCCCATCCATTCCCGAAAATTGTGCGGGACTTCCAACGTATAATCGGTGTGGAAACAAGAGCGCAAATACTGGCAAAAGAAGGGCGTTTACCAAATGCGGTGGTCGCATGTATAGGTGGCGGTAGTAATGCGATTGGCATGTTCCATCCATTTGTAGATGATGAAGCGGTCGCGCTATATGGTGTAGAAGCGGCTGGCAGTGGACTTGAGACTGGGAAGCATGCAGCAGCGATTGCAGGTGGGCAGTTAGGTGTTCTACATGGTGCGTATATGTATTTATTACAAGATGACAATGGGTTTGTGCAGGAGGCTCATTCCATTTCAGCTGGTCTTGATTATCCTGGAAAGGGGCCAGAGCATTGTTATTTGCATGATATCGGTCGCGCCAAATTTGATTCGATTACAGATGAAGAGGCGCTTAAAGGCTTACAATTACTAAGCCGTACAGAGGGGATTTTACCTGCATTGGAAAGTGCGCATGCCATCGCCTATACGGCCAAGCTGGCAAAAGAAATGGATGCAGATGATATTATAGTGGTTTGTTTATCAGGTCGCGGTGATAAGGATGTGCATACTGTCCGCGCAGTACTTGGAGGTGAGGAATCATGATAACGTTACAACAAGCAATTGAACAAGCAAAAGATGCTGGTAATAAAGCATTTGTCCCTTATATTATG
The DNA here is from genome assembly GCF_046245175.1 of Lysinibacillus sp. 38-6. Taxonomy (GTDB): domain Bacteria; phylum Bacillota; class Bacilli; order Bacillales_A; family Planococcaceae; genus Lysinibacillus. The sequence continues at coordinate 1,870,481 of NZ_CP176417.1, read as the reverse complement.
GCAGGGGATGGTGGACTTTCAACATTACAACCGACGATTATATCGTTACAAAAAATGGGGGTAACAGCGATTGAAGTCGGTATTCCATTTACGGATCCTGTCGCAGATGGGCCTACCATTGAACAAGCAGGAGCACGTGCTTTAGCGCAAGGTGTGACATTACGAAATGTTTTAGCAGCACTAGCCTCATTCCGTCAAGAAATCACAGTACCCTTAGTCGTCATGACATATTTTAATCCTGTATTAGCTTATGGCTTGGAAGAGTTTGCACGCGCTTGTGTGGCAGGGGGGGTAAAAGGCTTAATTGTCCCTGACGTACCGTTAGAGGAAAGTGCCATTTTACGTCAAACGTTAAATCCCTATGGCGTAGATATCGTGCAGCTTGTATCGTTAACAAGTCCACCTGCGCGAATTGCTCGTATTGCAGCAGCTAGTCAAGGCTTTGTTTATGCTGTAACAGTTAACGGCATTACAGGGGCGCGCGCAAGCTTTGCAGATGATTTAGAGGGGCATTTTGAGCGTTTGCGAGAAATGTGTCATATCCCTGTGCTAGCCGGCTTCGGTATTTCAACACCTGAACAAGTTGTAAGTATGGGCGCTTTGGGCGATGGCGTAATTGTTGGTAGTGCCATCGTGACAGCTTTACATGAAGGTAATGTTGCGAAAGTCGAAGCACTGGTCGCAGCTTCTAAAGGTTTGATGGAGAAGTCTCCGCTTTAATAGAATTGTTTGTAATTTGTTTGGGTGCCTGGCACTTAGCTTCGGCTGAATAGCGAACATCAACGACATAGCTAAAAAGTGTTAGATTGACTGTAGTCAATCTAACACTTTTTGTCTTATGTCGTGATTATTTAAAAGCATAATTAAATAATCCAACATATAACGGGCCAATAAGGATGAACGACATGATGCCGAAAATGGCTAGTTTAACATAGAGAGGAGCACTTTCATAACGTAATTCTTCATTAAACTTTTTATAACCAAAGACAACATCAAATAGTAAGCCAAAAATAAAGACAAATTTCCATACAACTAGTGGAAGGAATTGCTGATTTGTAACATAACAAAATAGACCGATCCAAGTAATAAAGGAAAAAACAAAATCGATTTTACCAAAAGAAGTTTTATAACCATCTTTTAAAAATATTCCGATTGCAGCGATTGCTAAAAAGCCTAAATAGCATAGCCAAAAAATTTCAATCATCACGTACCTACTTTCTCTTTCATACATCCAAATGATTATAGCGAATCATATATTATATGTGAATAACAATTATCACATTTCTTGAATAAAAGCTGTATAGTACTTGCAGGAGACCCGAGTCTCGACGAGCATGCGCCAGCGCAGGCTTAAATTTGTATGAGGAGTCATTTGCTTTTAATACCGGTGATGTCTACTCTTTTTTGAGAAGGCTTTTTCGAATTGACGAAAAAAAATCCATGTTAGAAATAACGATATAAGAGACAACCTATTAAATTAGGATAAAACTAGTAAGCTTGTACATAGTGCGTAGAAGCTCGATTTTCGGTATAATAGCCTTCGTGAGGAAGTGAGAAAAATGATTTTATCGAAAAAAAGATGGCAGGTAGAGCGCCCAGACGCACAACTTGTACAAACATTACAAAATGACTTACATCTTTCTGCAATTGCGGCGAAAATTTTGGCGGCACGAGGCTGTACAACGTCAGCCGATGCAGAAAGCTTATTAAATATGACAGAAGCGAATATCCACGACCCATTTTTAATGCATGGCATGACAGAAGCAGTAGCGCGCATTCAGCAAGCGCTTGAAAACAACGAGAAAATATTAGTGTACGGAGACTATGATGCGGGTGCGACACGTTTTTAAGTGAAAAGCTTAAACACTAGGGAGTCGTATAATTTCCCTAGGAGAACTGATTTCTTGATAGGTGGAATGATGGAGTAACGCCCTGAAACGCCTACTCTGATACTCCGACATGCTTTCTCTAAGGTTAAATAGAAAAGTATGAAGCTCGGTGAAGTCGGCAGAGAGATACCGTAAGTTTATTTATTATAAGTAAATACGAAAGCTGTCCAGAGGTGGATGGTGTATCCTATATGCCGGGAGTCTATAAAATATCTATGGTTAGAATGTGCTGCATAAGCACTGACGAATCTCTGAATGTACGGGTCTAGACGTAGACATTGTAGAAATGCAATGGATGGCAGTGCCATCGTATGTGTGGGTAAGTAAGAATCTGGCGTTATGAAAGCCCATAGCTTGTTAAAGGCAAGTTCAAGCATACAGGACTATAGGAGAAACCTAAGGATAAATGAATGGATAGAGAAATCGGAACGTGGAAAGCGAAGGATGTGGAGGTATTAACCAACCTATGAAACAGTTCAGTATATAAATGGGCAACCTATTAAAACTGATTAACCTATCGTGAGAGTGGAGCCACAGTACCTTTGAAACCGTGATAATAAGTGGTGGAGGGATAGGCTCTAGTCGGAAATTTCAAAGACTTATAAGTGCATAACAAATCACAGATTCGAGTATGACTAATAGAATCACCACTTGAGAGAGGGGTTGATGTCTGTGGCAAATTCACGAATCGTAAAACATGTTAAAAAGTCCAAACTTAGAAATGCTGAGTATTATAGTATGCAAACCTCGTTTGACATGCTATATGAACAAAGCAAAAATGGTAGTAAATTTAAAAACTTAATGGGTATGATCAGCTCTACTGAAAACATTAAGTTAGCGTATCGAAACATTAAGAAGAATACAGGCAGTAAAACGGCTGGCGTTGATGGTCGAACAATCGAACATATATCAAAGCTAAGCGAGGAACAATTTATTCGTTATGTTAGAAACAAATTACGAGATTATAAACCGAAAGCAGTAAGGCGGGTTGAAATACCCAAGCCTAATGGTAAAACAAGACCACTAGGAATTCCTGCAATTTGGGATAGAATAGTCCAACAATGTATTTTACAAGTTCTTGAACCTATAGCAGAGGCAAAATTCTCAGGTAGAAGTCATGGATTTAGACCAAATCGTTCAGTAGAAAATGCAATTGCACAAAGTTATCGGTTAATGCAAAATTCTAAAATGTCTTATGTAGTTGACATAGATATTAAAGGATTCTTTGATAACGTATCACATGCAAAATTATTAAAACAAATGTGGACATTAGGTATACAAGATAAAAACTTACTCACGATTATTTCTAAAATGCTTAAAGCCAAAATCAAAATGCCAGACGGAAAAATTATTGAGAATGAGAAAGGTACACCACAAGGAGGAATTCTCTCTCCTTTACTATCTAATATTGTTCTCAATGAATTGGATAGATGGATTGAAAGCCAATGGGAAAACACTCCCATTTGTAAAGATAAAGTAATTATTCGAAAAGATAGAGGGAATTCAACAGATAAAGGAAATCAATATTACCATCTAAAGAAAACCCAATTAAAGGAATGTTACATTGTTCGATATGCAGATGATTTTAAAATATTCTGTAGTAATCCTAATCATGCAAAGAAGTTATTTATCGCAGTCCAAAAATGGCTAAAAGATAGACTTGGCTTAGAAATTAGCGAAGAGAAATCAAAAATCGTAAATCTTAAAAAGGACTATTCTGAATTTCTAGGAATCAAAATGAAATTAATTTCAAAAGGTCAGAAATGGGTAGTTAAAAGTCATATGTGTGATAAAGCAGTAAAGCGCACGAAGAATAACCTTAAAGAAATTATTAAAGGTATTCGATATGATAGTGGCTCAAATGACCAAGCAAGAAAAATAGCACGATATAACTCAACTGTAATAGGACTTCATCAATATTTCCGTATAGCAACAATGATAGCCGAGGATATGGGAAACATCGCATATGAAATAAATGCGTGTTTGAAAGACCATCGAATGAAACGGCGAATCAAGAAAACGGGTGTTATCACTTCTGATTTCATCAAGAAAGAATACGGAAAAAGCAAGCAACTTAGATTTATATCACGAGAACCGTTTCTACCTATTGGCTACATTAAACACAAAATTCCAATGATGAAACGAAATGTAGTAAATGCATATACAAAAGAAGGTAGAGAAGAAATTCATAATAACCTTTCTACTATTGATGTTGGCATACTTCGTTTCTTAATGGAACACCCAATTCCACAACGAAGTGTTGAATATAACGACAATCGTATTGCATTATACTGTGCTCAAAGAGGTAATTGTCATGTAACAGGGCAAGAACTAAACCCGATGACGATTCATTGTCATCATAAAGTACCACGATTGCAAGGTGGTACTGACGAATACAAAAACCTCTGTCTCGTCGATAAAGAAATTCACATTTTGATTCATGCAAAAGATGAAGAAGTAATCTCGAAATATATACATCTTATAACGAATGTTGGAAGCCTAAACAAACTTAATAATTTACGCAAAAAATTAAATTTAAAAGAACTAGCAATTTAATTGGACAAATAAACATACGCTTAGTGAATACTGTTAAGTTATGTAGATTAACAAAGTTTTGAAATTATTCGATGGAACGCCGTGTGAGGTGAAAATCTCACGCACGGTGTGAAGTGGGGGAAAAGCTGGAGATGATATCAAATGCTTACCTATCACTATACGGTGTAACAAGTACAACAGTAATGCTCCATGTGTTACTAGACCTTGGCGCAGATGTATCCTTTAAAATACCGAATCGCTTTTTACATGGCTACGGTCCGAGTGAAGCATTATTTCGGGAAGCCCATGAAGAGGGCATTCAATTAATACTGACAGTTGATAACGGCATTTCAGGTATTGAACCGATTCGCGTTGCAAAAGAATTAGGGATGGATGTCATCGTGACAGATCACCATGAGCCAGGTGAGGAATTACCGCCTGCGGATATTATTTTACATCCACGTTTACCAGAGGGGCATTATCCATTTGGTGAGCTGGCAGGTGTTGGGGTGGCATTTAAATTAGCACATGCCCTTTATGGGGAACTACCAACACATTTATTGGAGTTTGTGGCAATTGGCACGGTGGCGGATTTAGTACCGTTAGTGGACGAAAACCGTTATCTTGTAAAACGTGGCATTGAGGAAATGCGCCGTTCACTTAGTCCATGGATACAGGCGATGTGTGAGGTAGCAAGTGCTGAGCAAGCCACAATTAATGAAGAAACAATCGGCTTTTATTTTGGGCCACGGTTAAATGCAGTTGGGCGCCTTGGCGAAGCCTCTCCCGCTGTCGAGTTATTAATGGCAGAAGATACAACAAAGGCGACAACACTCGCTAAACAGTTAAATGCGTGTAATACAGAGCGTAAAGATATTGTCAAAAGTATTACGGATGAGGCGATTGCTTGCATTGAAGCAGATGAAAAAATTGGCGACTCTCTTGTGTTAGTTGTAGCAGGGGAAGGCTGGAATGCTGGCGTTGTCGGTATTGTCGCATCCAGACTTGTTGAACTGTATTATCGTCCGACGATTGTTCTGTCACTAGATTTTGAGAAAGGGACAGCTAAAGGATCTGCACGTAGTATTGAAGGATTCCATTTATATAATGAATTGGCGAAAAATAGAGATATTTTACCGCATTTCGGTGGACATCCGATGGCAGCGGGTATGACGTTACCGTTAGAACATGTGGATGAACTGCGCGCACGCTTGGATGCACAGGCAAGAGAATGTTTAACAGAAGAGCAATTAACACCGGTTCTGTCGATTGATATTCCACTTAAAATTGATGAAATTTCGGTGGATGCCATTGAAGAGATTGCCACACTTGGCCCATTCGGTACAGATTTCCCAAAACCCGTGTATGTGCTTGAAGATGTGGAAATTGCCACAATGCGTAAAATTGGCGCCGCAGAAAATCATATTAAGATGGAATTAACAGACGGTATGGAAAAATTGGACAGTGTAGGCTTTAATAAAGGACATTTGTTCAATGAACTGACATATGGCATTAAAGTATCGTTTACGGGCGATCTTCAAATAAATGAGTGGCAAGGACGTAAAAAGCCACAATTTATGATAGAGGATGTCCAAACGACTGAGTGGCAATTATTTGATATTCGTGGCATTCGTCAAACATCTCGTTGGTTACATACAGTGCCAAAAGAGGAAGCCATCTTTTTTGCCTTCCGTCCTGAGACGATTAGCTATTATCAATCATTGCTTGGTGTGCCAATCCAATTAGTGGATGCTGAGCTATCCAATGTGGAGCAAACAGATTATATTGTGTTACTGGATTTACCGCACAATGTTCAATTATTAGAAAATGTTTTAAGCAAAACAGCACCTACACGTATTTATGCCCATTTCTATATGCCAGATTCCCAGTACTTTAATGGCATACCGACACGTGAGCAATTTGCGTGGTACTATAAATTTTTAAAACAACGTCCTGCATTTCCATTGGACATGCACTTGCCGGATTTAGCTAAGCATACGGGTTGGCCATTAGAAGCATTAAAATTTATGACACAGGTGTTTTTTGAACTTAATTTTGTTAAAATGGAGAGTGGACTGACGACTGTCAACGTAAATGTCCCGAAAACGGCATTAACAGAGGCACCGTCTTACAAACAACGTTCAGAACAGATTGAAATAGAACAAAAACTTGTCTATGCACCTTATATAGAGCTAAAACAATGGTTTGATGAACGATTAAATTTATATGCGAATACCATTTCGTAGGAGGAGTAAGTACTATGGATTTAAAGCAATACGTGACAACGGTTGAGAACTGGCCAAAAGAAGGCATTAGTTTCAAAGATATTACAACAATTATGGACAACGGTCCAGCTTACAAATATGCAACGGATCAAATCGTTGAATATGCCAAGGAAGTAGGAGCGGAAATTATCGTTGGCCCTGAAGCGCGTGGTTTTATTATCGGTTGCCCAGTTGCCTATGCGCTTGAAATTGGCTTTGCGCCAGTTCGTAAACCTGGAAAGTTGCCACGTGAAGTCATTAGTGCAGATTACGGTTTAGAGTACGGTAAAGATACATTAACAATGCATAAAGATGCCATCAAACCAGGTCAAAAAGTGCTTATTTGTGATGATTTACTAGCTACAGGTGGGACAGTAGAGGCAACTGTACGCTTAATTGAGCAATTAGGCGGAGAAGTAGTAGGCTGTGCTTTCCTAATCGAATTAAAAGAACTAAACGGTCGTTCAAAATTAGGCGATTTAAGCGTGAAAACGTTAATTCAATATTAATGAAAAAAGCTGTCCCAACTATTGGGACAGTTTTTTTCATTAGTTGAGGTGCCACGCACTCAAACAATTCTGACAATTAATCGTAGGATTTCACGACTTGTTGAATTTTTTTTAGCGTTTCATAAAAGTCTTTATATTTTTCGAGTCCAATATCATGGATGATTTTCTCCTGAATAGCCATCCAAATAGGAGCTGCTTCCGTTAATTTATGCATACCTGTAGTCGTTAAAGAGATTAGTTTTGTTCGCCCATCTTGTGGATCACGCTTTACTTCTACATAGTCATTTTTTTTCAAGAGATTGATATTGCGAGTGATGGTTGTTTGATCAAGTAATAGAATTTCACCTAATTGACTTACTGTCACTGCTTGATGTTGGGCGATATTTGCTAGCATCGAGTATTGCGTTACTTTTAAATTAGTAGGTTCCAGTACTTTATCATACAGTTGTGTAACGACCCTAGTTTTTTTTCTGAGATTTGCACATACACAAATTTGAGTATAGTCAATGTCTATGTAATTTCTGTCCATAACTAGATCTCCTTTTCACTTTATCGTTACGTAACATTGTACCACTAAATGGAATTTCTTTCTTGACATCCAAAATGCTGAGTCATTATTATATATGTATATACATATATTTTTAATATTGAAAAAAATTAATCATTTTTATCGAAATGCAGGTGGCTTATGAAACGTATTCATTACAGTTGGTTTATTTTAGTTATTACATTTTTCTCGATTATTGTAGCAGGCATTACCTTATCTTCTTCAGGTGTGTTTCTCGGTCCATTTGAACAGGAATTTGGCTGGGATCGCTCGGTCATTGCCATGGCTTTTGCCATTAGTCTTTTTTTATATGGCATTTCAGGACCATTTATGGCAGCATTACTCGAAGTTATCGGCTTAAAGAAAATGATGTTGGCCGCTATGGCCGTCTTAATAGTGGGTATTGCGCTTACGCTGTTGATGCAGCAAGCGTGGCAATTAATGATTATTTGGGGCTTTATTATTGGTCTTGGAGCCAGTCTATTTTTAACTGTATTAAGTCCATTCGTAGCAAATAATTGGTTCGAGAAAAGACGAGGGCTTGCGCTTGGAATATTAACAGCAAGTACTGCAACAGGGCAGTTAGTGCTGCTACCGATTTTAGCCATGATTATTGAAAAGTCCTCTTGGCGATGGGCAATTGCATTAATTATCGTGTTAAGCTCGATTATGTTTATGATGATTTTATTGTTTATGAAAAATAAACCGAAAGATGTCGGTCTTCTGCCATATGGGCTTGAAGAGGAAAGAGTAGAAAGTGAAGGACAGCAAAAGAAAAATCCAATTATTATTGCCTTTAACGGCTTATTTGAAGCTGTGAAAATAAAAGAATTTTGGCTTTTAGCAGGCAGTTTTTTTATTTGCGGTTTATCAACTAGTGGGTTAATTGGAACCCATTTTGTATCCTATTGCATTAGTTTCGGACTTCCATTAGTAACAGCCGCTTCCTTTCTATCGTTCATGGGGATTTTTAACTTAGTCGGCACAACATTATCTGGCTGGCTTTCTGATCGTTTCGATAATCGTTGGTTACTATTTTGGTATTATCTTTTAAGAGGAGCTTCATTAGTGTTACTTCCGTATGCATTAGCCCAAGGCTCGATGCCACTACTTATATTGTTCACAGCGTTTTATGGTTTAGATTGGATTGCGACTGTTCCGCCAACAATCGGTATTTCCAGACAAATTTTTGGCACGCAAAAAAGTGGCATTATTTATGGATGGATTTTTGCCTCCCATCAAGCAGGAGCTGCAGTAGCAGCATATGGTGGAGGTCTAATCTATAAATTTTTCAATTCGTACACATGGGCATTTTTCTTAGCAGGTGTTTTTTGTTTATTAGCGAGCTTTTTTGTGATTATCGTGAAAAAACAAAAGCCGGTGAAATTAGCTCACTAATGTCTAAAGCATGCCTACAAAGGATTCAACCTAATCGTATAAACAACATGAAAAGTACAAATAGTATGCTAGGTAGTTCTCTAGCGTGCTATTTTTTTGCTGTTAAAGCCTTTTAGACATGCGTGAATAAGAGAAAAGTTTGACTTTGTTCAAACAAAAGTTTATAATACAAACAAATATAATAAAAGGTGATGCTATGAATGAAAGAGAACAAGCGGTACTGGCTTTAATTCGCAAAAATCCGTTTATGTCTCAGCAAGAGATGGCAGATAAGATGAATCTGTCCCGTCCAGTACTTGCAAACTTAGTGTCGAGCTTAACGAAGCAAGGGAAAATTGTTGGCCGTGCTTATATTTTACCTGAGGAAAATGAAATTATTTGTATCGGCGGAGCTAATCTCGATCGGAAATTTCATGTAAAAGGGGCCGTGCAATTTGGTACTTCCAATCCTGCTAGCTCCTCATTCAGTGTAGGTGGGGTTGGTCGCAATATTGCGGAAAATTTAGGTCGACTGAATCATGAGGTAACGTTGCTCACAACAGCTGGTAAGGATGCGGATTGGCAAGTAATCCAAGAAGCATCAGAGTCGTTTATGAATTTGCGCTATGTCGAGCAGTTACCAGAAGCTACAACGGGTTCTTATACGGCGATTATGGACGAGCAAGGTGAGCTTGCATTAGCGGTTGCGAATATGGATGTTTATGATTTATTAGTGCCGAGTTTATTGAAGAAAAACGAGGCCATGCTAATGAATGCAGGCTGCTTTATTATGGATTTAAATTGTCCGAAAGAAACGGTGGCTTACATCCAACAAGTAGCGATTGCGCGGGCAATTCCATTTGTCATTGTACCGGTATCTTCACCAAAAATGAATCGATTACCGGATACTTTGCAAGGCGTTACGTGGTTTATTTGTAACACTGACGAAGCCGAAACAATTGTAGGGCATACAATTGACAACGAGGCAGGCTATGTAAAAGCGATTGAAAAGCTTCTGCAATTAGGAGCTGAGCATGTCATTATTACGGCAGGTAGCAAAGGTGTTTATGCTGCATCGACAGCGATTGCGCCACGTCATTTTGGCGCGAAGGCAATCGACAAAATTGAAGATGTAACGGGCGCTGGTGATGCTTTTGTAAGTGCTGTTATTCATAGTTGGTTAAGGGGTCAATCCTTTGACGTTTGTATTGATGCAGGCTTAACAAATGCTAAAAATACATTGGCATCCCCGTATACAGTAAGACCTGAATTGTCAGAAGAATTGTTGAAAAATGAAATGGAGGAATAACATTATGAAAGAATTTATCGTATTATCAGAAGAAGTAAAAGCTGGACAAGCGAAAGGTCTACCAATTGTTGCATTAGAGTCAACAATCATTTCACACGGTATGCCATACCCTCAAAATGTGCAAACAGCACGTGAAGTAGAGCAAATTATTCGTGATAACGGTGCAGTACCTGCAACGATCGCGCTAATTGACGGTAAAATTAAAATCGGTTTATCTGACGAAGAACTTGAAATGTTTGGTAATGCGCAAGGCGTTGCAAAAACTTCTCGCCGTGACTTAGGTTATTTATTAGCGACAAAAAAATTAGGAGCAACAACAGTTGCTGCCACAATGATCTGTGCTGAGCTAGCAGGCATTGAAATTTTCGTAACAGGTGGTATCGGTGGTGTACACCGTGGTGCCGAAACTACAATGGATATTTCTGCAGACTTAGAAGAATTAGCACAAACAAATGTAGCAGTTATTTGTGCGGGTGCAAAATCGATTTTAGATATCGGTTTAACATTAGAATATCTTGAAACGAAAGGTGTACCAGTAGTTGGTTACGGCACTGCCGAACTTCCTGCATTCTACACGCGTCAAAGTGGATTTGATGTCAACTTTAAACTAGATACACCAGAAGAAGTAGCAGCAATGTTACGTGCTAAATGGGATTTAGGCTTACAAGGTGGCGCGGTTATTGCGAACCCAATTCCAGAAGCGGATGCGCTTGAGCATGCATTTATTACAAACATTATCGAAAAAGCATTAGTAGAAGCTGAAGAAAATGGTATCCAAGGTAAAAATGTTACACCATTCTTACTTGGTAAAGTAAAAGAATTAACAGAAGGTAAGAGCCTTGAAGCGAACATTGCATTAGTGAAAAACAATGCAGTAGTGGGCGCAAAAATTGCGGTTGCTTACAACAAAGCAAACTAATGAATAAATAAAAAGACCCTTTGCAAAGTTAATTGGCTTTGTGGAGGGTCTTTTTGTTCAGTAAAATGTATATTTTTCACATTATGACGAACTGTTCACGATATTATCTAAACTAAATGACACAGTCCCTTTACAATCGACCTCTATTTTTTATACAATAAAGTTTATATCTAATCTGAAAAATTTGACGAGCAAGGTGGACATGTTATGGCGAAAGAGCAAATTTTGACTCCTGAGGACGTTTTTGAGTTAGTCAAATCCTACATGAATGAGGAAAATGTCGCATTCGTGAAAAAAGCATATGAATTGGCAAGAGATGCGCATATCGAGCAATTCCGTAGCTCTGGTGAACCGTATATTATTCACCCAGTGCAAGTTGCCGGTATTTTAGCTGAATTACAAATGGACCCGGAAACTGTGGCAGCCGGTTTTTTACACGATGTTGTGGAAGATACGGAATTTACACGCGATGATTTAGTGCGTGAATTTGGTGAGGAAGTAGCAATGCTCGTTGATGGTGTGACGAAGCTTGGTAAAATAAAATATTTATCGAAAGAAGCACAGCAGGCGGAAAATCACCGCAAAATGTTTGTCGCGATGGCACAGGATATACGCGTCATTTTAATTAAGCTTGCTGACCGTCTGCATAATATGCGCACGTTAAAGCATTTACCTGCTGAAAAACAACGCCGAATTTCAAAAGAAACGCTTGAAATTTTTGCACCACTTGCACACCGTCTAGGGATTTCGACAGTAAAATGGGAGCTGGAGGATACTGCACTTCGCTATTTAAATCCTCAGCAATATTATCGTATTGTCAGTCTGATGAAAAAGAAACGTGATGAACGTGAAGCTTATTTGGACAATGTTATGGGGGAAATGAAATCCCAACTTTCTGATGTGGAAATTGATGCGGATGTTTATGGGCGTCCAAAGCATATTTACAGCATTTATCGAAAAATGGTGCTACAAAAAAAGCAATTTAATGAAATTTATGATTTGTTAGCCATTCGCGTTCTTGTTGATAGCATAAAAGATTGCTATGCAGTATTAGGCATCGTCCACACGTTATGGAAGCCGATGCCTGGGCGTTTTAAAGATTATATTGCGATGCCGAAGCAAAACTTATATCAATCGTTGCATACGACCGTTATTGGCCCATATGGTGACCCACTCGAAGTGCAAATTCGCACGAAAGAAATGCATAAAATTGCTGAGTACGGGATTGCAGCACACTGGGCATATAAAGAAGGCAAAAAGATTGATATTGAAAAACAAAATGTCGATCAAAAATTAACGTGGTTTAGAGAAATATTAGAATTCCAAAACGAGTCTTCCAACGCAGAAGAGTTTATGGAATCATTAAAATTCGATTTATTCTCGGATATGGTGTATGTTTTTACACCTGAAGGAGATGTGATTGAATTGCCTGCTGGTTCTGTACCTATCGATTTCGCATACCGTGTGCATTCAGAAGTCGGCAATCGTACAATTGGAGCCAAAATCAATGGTAAGATGGTACCGCTCGATACACCATTAAAAACAGGTGATATCATTGAGATTTTAACATCCAAACAATCATTTGGTCCGAGTCGCGACTGGCTAAAAATTGCGCAATCATCACAAGCCAAAAATAAAATTAAGCAATTTTTCAAGCGTCATCTTCGTGAGGAAAATATCATCAAAGGAAAAGAGATGATTGAAAAAGAAATTCGTTCACAAGATTTCGATATGAAAGAAACGATGTCATCGGAAAACTTAAAACGTGTTTGCGATAAATTTAATTACACGAATGAAGAAGATTTATATGCGGCTGTTGGCATGAATGGTATTACGGCGCAGCAAGTAGTCAATCGCTTAGCTGAAAAACGTCGTAAAGAGCGTGAACAAGAAGAAGCGCTTGAAAAAATAGAGCAAAAAATGAAAAATCCGCTTCCTCAAAAACGCACAGAGTCAGGCGTTATTGTCAAAGGCATTGATAATATGCTTATTCGACTATCCCGTTGTTGTACACCGGTTCCGGGTGATGACATTGTCGGCTTTATTACAAAAGGTCGAGGTGTTTCTGTACACCGCGCGGACTGTCCAAATATCCAAATAGAGGATGAGCAAGAGCGTATTATTGAAGTTGAGTGGGAACATGGGCTGACACCTGAGAAAAAAGAGTATCCTGTTGATATCGAAGTGTCTGCTTTTGATCGACCAGGTATATTAAATGAAGTGATGCAAATCGTAAGCGAAACGAAAACAAATATATTAGCGGTCAGTGGCCGTGCAGATCGCGATAAAATTGCAACAATCCACCTAACAATTTCGATATCAAATATTTCTCATTTGCACAAAGTTGTTGAGCGCATTAAGCAAACACCGGATATTTATTCCGTGCAACGAGTTATTAACTAATTTGAGCATTGAATCATTGTAACGTGACGGGTGGAACGATTTTGCTAGATTGAGGGGTAACATTATGAAAGTAGTTTTACAACGTAGTAAGGCGGCATCTGTCACAGTGCAAGGAGAAATAACAGGTGCAATTGATAGTGGCTACGTGCTTCTAGTTGGCATTACACATGACGATACAGCAGAGGATGTTGCTTATTTAGCCAAAAAAATTGCGCATCTACGCTTATGGGAAGATCGTGAAGGGAAAATGAATCATTCCATTTTAGAGCATGGTGGCGCAATTCTCTCTGTATCCCAATTTACATTGTATGGAGATGCTAAAAAAGGCAATCGTCCAAGTTTTACGCGTGCAGCAAGACCAGAAATTGCGAAACCGTTATGGGAAGCTTTTAATGATGCTTTACGCGCATATGGATTACAAGTAGAGACTGGTATTTTCGGTGCAATGATGGACGTTGCATTAACAAATGACGGGCCAGTGACCATTTTACTTGAGTCAAAATAGCGTGACATATCCTTTCGTTGCTGCGTATAAGGTGTTCCCGCGGAAAGTAGCCGCAGAAGCGGCCCTTTCAACAAAGCAAAAAGTGTTAGATTGACTACAGTCAATCTAACACTTTTTTATTTTGTCATAGCTTCTTTTTTATTCGTTTGCATCAAAGTAATCTAAAATCCCTTGATAAATGCCAAGTGTCGCTTGTTCTCGGAATTTTGCCGTTGTAATGATTCGCTCTTCATTTGCATTACTTAGGAAACCTAACTCGAGCAGTACTGCTTTTTGTCGGTTTTCGCGGAGTACTAAATAATTTCCTTCCTGCGTACCTCTATCCTTTAAATTAATTTTGCTAGCGAGCCCATTATGTATTGCTTCCGCGAGCCCTTTTTGATTGTTGTTTAAGTAATAGGAGGTAAAACCAGAAATAGAGCTATTGTCAGTAGCATCATAGTGAATACTAATAAAGGCATCTGCCTCATGTTGGTGTGCGATCGACACCCGTTTGCGCAATGCAACGTATTCATCTGATTCACGTGTCATCACAACATTCGCACCTGCCGCACTTAATTTGGAGGCAAGAAGCGAGGCTGTTTTTAATGTAATATCTTTCTCATCAGTACCACGCTGCCCAGTTGTACCATGGTCATTGCCGCCATGACCAGCATCCACGACAATCGTTAGGCCGTTTAAAGTTCCTTTTTTTCGAGGTTCTGACTTTGGCGTATTCATCGTCGCTGTACTATTTTGCGACGTGGAGACTACCCAGTTTGCAACGAATGCTGTTTGATCAGCTAACTGAATTTCGTAAAAATCATCTTTAGCACCTACAATTGGATACGTTTGGCCGGCATCTACACGTTCTACAACGTCTGCTGTTGTAGACGCATCTGTGCGTAAGTTTGTCCCATTATAAATAATCGTGACAGATTCAAGCGCTGATGTTGATGCTGGTGAAGATGAAGTTTTCGCAGGTGTTTTCACCGTATTTGAGAATGTCCCGTAGAAACTATATACCCAACCCGTTTTTTTGTCGCTGTACTGAATTTGCACCCAATTGTGCTCTTGTGCTAGTACTTTAAAGGATTGTCCATTCGAAACAGTGCCAACTTTTTTAGAGGTTAAATCTGCCTTTTTACGGACATTTAACGTATCAACTAAAATCGTGAAGGTAGTACCTTTAGGTTCAGTTGGTGTTGTCGATACTTCGACTACTTCGTCTGGTGTTGTTTTTTCAGTTGTTTCATTGATTGTCACATAATCTGACGATACCCAACCAACTAGTCCATTCCAATTGATTTTGGCCCATGCACCATTTTCCGTTATTAAAGCGGCTTGATTGCCTGTTGAAAGTTGTCCAAGAACTGGTGAAGAAAGATCTGGTTCAGTTCGAATATTAAGACGATCAACTTGCGAGATAACCGTCTTATCAATCGTTTGCTGCTCATTTATAGAAGCTGTAAGCCAAGAAGCTACCCATCCTTCGTAATTACCTGCTTTGACTTGAATCCAGTCGCCTTCATGTCCAATTGAAGTAAGCGCATCTCCTTCCTCTAATGTTGTAATAATCGGGTAAGAGAGCCCAGGTCCTTCGCGTAAATGAAGTATGGTTCCAGTTACTTTTAGATCACCAGTATCAGCAAATGCTCGTTCTATATGGCTGATACTCGGGATCGTCAATGCCAAAATTAGGACAAAGGTAATAATTTTATGTATAAGTTTTGTCGTCATCGGACCCCTCCTTTTCTTGTTCTATTTTACCATGCTTTTATGATAAAATTCGAGGGAAAATGGTAACAGAAATCGTTTTTTTAACAACGGACTTGTGAAAAATAAGAAAACAGTTGACATTACCTTACGTAGTGACTAACATAAAGGGTAATCAAAAAATGATTAACCGCTTATGACCAAGCAAGTAGCGTATACCTCTATTGGAAAAGAGAGGGAAAGACTTAGGCTGCAATCTTTCCTACAAAAATGTATAAGGCGAATAACACTTGAGAGGCTTTTTTCTGAACAGCAATGCCTAGTAGGAAAAAACGGAATCGGCCGTTACCCGATTATGAGGAGGACGCAATGTCAGTTTTGCGTCAACTAGGGTGGAACCGCGGAAGCATATACAGCTCTCGTCCCTTGCAATAATGCAAGGGGGCGAGGGCTTTTTTTGTTGGCTTTTTTTCTCAGGTACAAAGGTTGTTCACGCTGCTCTTTACATACGAACGCTTGCTCATAAGCAATTGGAAAAGGAGGTCATTACATGAGTTTTAAAGTGCCACGAGGGACACAGGATATATTACCAGGTCAATCTGAGAAATGGCAAAAGGTAGAAGCAATTATTCGTGATATATGTCGTGTTTATCGATATAACGAAATTCGCACACCTATTTTTGAACAAACCGATTTATTTGCGCGCGGTGTTGGTGAAACAACGGATGTTGTGCAAAAAGAAATGTATACATTTGAAGACCGAGGCGGTCGTTCATTAACATTACGCCCTGAAAATACAGCTGGCGTTGTACGTGCATATGTCGAGCATAAAATGTTCGGTGCACCTGATCAACCTGTAAAGCTTTCTTATTTAGGACCAATGTTCCGTTATGAACGTCAACAAGCTGGCCGTTATCGCCAATTTGTACAATTTGGCGTTGAAGCAATTGGCTCAGCTGATCCTGCCATCGATGCAGAAGTCATTGCACTAGCAATGGATATTTATGAATCGACAGGCTTAAAGGATTTGAAATTAGTCATCAATTCACTTGGTGATAAAGTAACGCGTGATGCACATCGTACAGCGTTAATTAATCATTTTGAGCCACATATCCATGAATTCTGCTCAGATTGTCAAAATCGTTTGCAAAAAAATCCATTGCGCATTTTAGATTGTAAAGTTGACCGTGAGCACCCACTAATGGCCACGGCTCCTGCGTTAACTGATTTTTTAACAGAAGATTCAGCAGCATATTTTGCACAAGTGAAAACGTATTTAGATACGCTTGGTATTTCATATGAAGTAGATCCGAACTTAGTGCGTGGTCTTGACTACTACAACCATACTACATTTGAAATTATGTCAACAGCGGATGGCTTTGGCGCCATTACAACGCTATGCGGCGGTGGTCGTTATAATGGCCTTGTAGAGGAAATTGGTGGTCCAAATGTACCGGGTATTGGTTTTGCATTAAGTATCGAGCGTTTGTTATTAGCGCTTGAAGCGGAAGCAGTGGAGCTTGATACAGAATCAGCACTAGAAGTTTACATGATTGCCATGGGCGATGAAGCGAAGCTTAAAGCGGTAGAGCTTACAAGCTCATTCCGTGCAAAAGGCATTTCAACGGATATGGATTATTTAGACCGTAAAATGAAAGCTCAAATGAAATCGGCAGACCGTTTAGGTGCTAAATATACAATCGTCTTAGGCGAAACAGAAATTGAAGAGCAAGCAGCGACAGTAAAACATATGGCTTCTGGGGAGCAACAAAAAGTGGCCTTCTCAGAATTAGTGAACTACTTATTAAATAAATGATGTTGGAGGAAATACAAAATGGCAAAAAGAACACATGCTAGTAACGAGCTTTCTGAAACGTTACAGGGCGAACACGTTGTATTAAAAGGCTGGGTGCAACGTCGTCGCGATTTAGGTGGATTAATCTTTATCGACCTACGTGACCGTACGGGGATCACACAAGTTGTCTTTAGTCCAGATGTAGCAGAAGCGCACGCTTTAGCAGATAAAGTACGTAGTGAATACGTAATCGAAGTAGAAGGAAAAGTACTTCTGCGTTCTGAAGATCAAATCAATCCAAATGTGCCAAATGGTAAAATTGAAGTAGAAGCGACAAGCTTAATCGTTATTAATACAGCGAAAACAACGCCTTTCCAAATCGAAGATCGTACAGACGTATCAGAAGATTTGCGTTTAAAATATCGTTACTTAGATTTACGCCGTCCAGCGATGTTCGATACATTTAAAATGCGTTCAGATGTTACACGTACAATCCGTAACTTCTTACAAAATGAAGGCTTCCTCGAAGTAGAAACGCCTATTTTAACAAAATCAACGCCAGAAGGTGCGCGTGACTATTTAGTGCCATCACGTGTTCACGAAGGGGAATTTTATGCATTACCACAATCTCCACAATTATTTAAACAATTATTAATGGTAGCAGGATTTGAAAAGTATTTCCAAATTGCGCGTTGTTTCCGTGATGAAGACTTACGTGCTGACCGTCAACCTGAATTCACACAAGTGGATATCGAAACAAGCTTCTTAACGCAAGAAGAAGTATTAGAAATGAACGAACGCTTAATTCAAGCGGTAATGAAAGATGTAAAAGGCATCGACATTCCTGCACCGTTCCAACGCATGAAATACCAAGAAGCAATGGATCGTTATGGTTCAGATAAACCAGATGTTCGCTTCGGTTTAGAATTAGTAGCGTTAAACGATGTGTTTGATGGCTGTGATTTCAAAGTTTTTGCTGATACAGTAGCACAAGGCAAGCAAGTGAAAAGTATCAACATTAAAGGGGCAGCTGATAAATACTCTCGTAAAGATATGGACGAGCTAACAAAATTCGTTGGTATTTACGGAGCTAAAGGTCTTGCATGGTTGAAAGTAACAGAAGAAGGACTAAATGGTCCAATCGCAAAATTCTTCGATGAAGCGTTAGCCGCTGCATTAATCGAGCGTATGGGTGCTGAAATCGGCGATATTTTAGTATTCGTTGCCGACAAAGCAGATGTCGTTGCAGCATCTCTAGGTGCTCTTCGTACAAAATTAGGTCAAGATTTAGGCTTAATCGATGAATCACAATTTGCATTCTTATGGATTACGGACTGGCCGTTATTCGAGTATTCTGAAGAAGATGGTCGCTATTATGCAGCCCACCATCCATTCACACGTCCATTTGATGAAGATATCGAGTTAATGGATACAAACCCTGCAGCAGTACGTGCACAAGCCTACGATATCGTATTAAACGGTTATGAGCTTGGCGGTGGTTCATTACGTATTTATGAACGTGACTTACAAGAAAAAATGTTTAAACTTCTTGGATTCTCAGAAGAGGAAGCACAAGCGCAATTCGGCTTCTTATTAGAAGCGTTTGAATATGGTGTACCTCCACATGCAGGTCTTGCATTCGGTCTTGACCGTTTCGTTATGTTACTTGCTGGTCGTACGAATTTACGTGATACAATTGCATTCCCGAAAACGGCAAGTGCAAGTTGCTTATTAACAGATGCTCCAAGTGAAGTTTCTCCTGATCAATTAAGCGAATTAAGCCTAGCGATCAAAACATTTAAACGATAAAAAACAATACGGAATACCTAGATTGTCTAGCAAAAAATGTTGGAAATCTAGGTATTTTTTGTGTTTTTTCAAAGCTGTTGAATTTTCGCTAGAAATCGTTTGAATTATCAGAAATATGGTGTTATGATATCTGTAATACGAATCCTGATGTGTTTGTCTAACTGCTAACTCTTTTTTAACAGTTTTGACCGAACACTATATCGTCGGGAGCCATCTAATTTTGTAGTGGCAAACAAGCCCCATTGGAGAGGGACGTTTAAAGCTATGAAGCGGGCACCCACCTGCAAATTGCGGGTTCAAAACGAATGTTTCATTGGCATTACGGCACAATCGGGATTCGTCCATACATAGAGTACTAGCATTGCAAACAGACAACATTTGTTGATAGTAACGTGGGCACGGAGCGTTAGCGAGGGTTGCGGCTTGCAGTGTGCTGGGCGGCAAGCGCCGTCGAAACGGATAGCAACGTCATAGAATAAAAGAGTTAGATTGATAGTAGTCAATCGAACTTTACCCATCCATTTTTTTGCTGAAAACAAAAATTAGTAGCGCAAACTAGTTGATGGTAGTGGAGGCGGTGACTCCTGCGGGAAAGCACATAACGTAAGACGCAACAAACCGCGCGATAGCGAGGGTTGCGGCTTACGTGTGTGCCCGCGGAAAGCACCGCCGAAACGGACATCAACGATATAGGATAAAAGAGTTAGATTGATCCCAATCAATCTAGCTCTTTTTGTCTTTTATTCTAGTTTTTTTGGTGATGCCAAGCCCAGTGAAACTCGCAAAAAAGTGTTAAATAAAAGAAAAATAAGAAAAATTGTAAAATTCGCTTTTTATTTTCGCTTTGGCATACTATAATTGGTATAGACAACTATACCAAATTAGCTTGTCATTACTTAAAACAGTAAACTTCCTAAAAATTGTACCGCGGAGGTGTTCAACCTGAGCAACACATTATTAATTTCCAATGTGACAATCGTTAACTATGATGACAGGCCCTTTACAGGCGATGTACTCATTGAAAATGGCAAGATAATAAAAGTTGGCGAAGAATTATTCGATAAGGCAGAGCAATATATTGAAGGCAAGGGGAAAGACTGGCTGTTATTTCCGGGCTATATTGATATGCATATTCATGGCTCAGCAGGCAATGACGCCATGGATGCTAGCCAACAAGCACTTCATCAAATGGCTGCTTCATTAGTACAAGAAGGGGTTACAGGCTTTCTAGCTACAACAATGACACAAGCGTCTGAAGCGATTGAAAATGCATTGCAGACAATCGCACATTTTGAAAATGGGGACGGTGAGGCCCAGTTGTTAGGAGTCCACGTTGAAGGGCCGTATGTGTCTCCTAAGCGTGCTGGAGCTCAGCCAATCGACTATATGATTGTGCCATCTAGTGAACAGTTTGCTTCTTGGCAACAATTAAGTAACAACCGCATTAAACAAATAACCGTTGCACCTGAGCTTGAAGGCGGTATGGCATTTGTTGAAGAGCTCAAGAAGCAAGGAATTGTTGTATCGATTGGCCATTCAGATGCAACGCTTGAAGAAGTAGAGCAAGCAGTAACAGCAGGTGTGACACAAGCAACGCATTTATATAATCAAATGCGACCATTCCATCATCGAGATCCAGGGGTTGTAGGTGCTGTACTCGTTGAAGATGCTGTGAAAGTGGAAATGATTGCGGATTTTGTGCATTGCCATCCAAGTGCTGTGAAACTTGCTTACCGAGTAAAAGGTGCAGAAGGGATTATTTTAATTACCGATGCGATGCGTGCGAAAGGATTACAATATGGCGACTATGATTTAGGTGGCCAAACCGTACATGTAACAGCAAGCGGTGCACATTTACCAAATGGCGCTTTGGCTGGTAGTGTCTTGACGATGGAGCAAGCAGTGAAAAATATGAAAGCGGTCACAAACTGTTCGTTGCCAGAGCTTGTAGCTATGTCCTCAGCAAATGCGGCACAACAACTGCAGTTAAGTACAAAAGGTCGTATTGCAGAAGGCTATGATGCGGATGTCATTTTAGTAGATCAGCATTTAAATATAGAAAAAACTATTTGTCGAGGAAAAGTTGTATTTGAGAAATGTAGAGTAAACATGTGATAGGAAGGTGCAAGACTTGTTAGATAAAAATTCTCATATACCAATTTATATCCAAATAGAAGAATTATTAAAGCAACGTATTTACTTGGAGGAATATAAAATTGGTGAAAATATTCCGTCCGAACGAGAGCTTTCCGTGCAATTTGATGTTAGTAGAATGACCGTCCGTCAATCCATTACCAATTTAGTAAACAGCGGATTGCTATATCGTGAAAAGGGAAGAGGCACGTATGTAGCGAATCCAAAACTGGAACAGCCATTAATGGGGTTAACGAGTTTCACAGAAGATATGCGTGCAAGGGGAATGGAACCGAGTAGTAAAGTATTGCGTTTTGAGAAAATTGTACCGCCGATAGATATTGCAAGCGATTTACTGTTAGACCCGGGTGAGGAAGTGTTCTTCGTCACAAGGATACGCAGTGCTAATTCTAAACCGATGGCCATTGAAAGAACGTATATTCCGGTGAAAGTATATCCTGAATTAGATGAAAAGAAAATAATGGGTTCGTTGTATGCGCTTATTGAAGCCAAATTCCATCAAAAAATTGGCAATGCTATTCAACAAATGGAAGCAGCTATTGTGGCGAAAGAAGATAGTAAGTATTTACAAATCAATAGCGCTGCACCGGTTTTAATTATTAAACGAACAAGTTATTTAGCAGATGGTGTGCCTTTCGAACTTGTGCGAAGTACTTATCGAGCTGATCGATACAAATTTATTAGTGAAATTAAAAGGTGATAAGATGCGAGCTTATTTTCATGAACTACAAAGGCTATTAGATCTTGTGCTAGAGCAGGAAAATACGCTATTAGCAGAAGCAGCACAAATGATTGTTTCACGTCTTCAACGTGGTGGAATCGTCCATTTGTTTGGGAGTGGACATTCACATCTATTAGCACAAGATGCCTTTTACCGTGCTGGAGGACTTGTGCCTGTACGTCCCATTACTGTTGAACCATTAACTTTACATGCAGGGGCTTTAACATCTTCCAAAAATGAAAAAGACTCAACAATTATAGCTAGACACAAGGATGCGTTTCACTTTGAGGAGCATGATGTATGCATCGTTATTTCCACCTCCGGGCGAAACAATGCCCCGATAGATGCAGCATTGCTAGCAAAACAGTCGGGTGTCCTTGTTATGTCTATGCAATCGTTAGAATATCGTGAGCAACAAACTCGTCATAGCAGTGGAAAGCGTTTGGAGGATGTGGTCGATATGGTGATCAACACTCATATTCCTATAGGGGATGGCCTATTGCATTATCAACAAATGCAATATGCACCAGCTTCCACGGTAATTGGTTCTGCTATTTTGCAAGCGTTATTCAGTCAAGTGATCGAACTATTGGCTAGTTGTCAGGAAGTATTGCCGGTTTTTGAAAGTAACAATGTTGAAACGAATAAGCATCACAATGAGATGATGATTGCAAACTATCAATCTCGCATTAATTTTGAGTAAATTTTGGAGGGGTATCGATGAAAAAAACATTTAAAATTACAACACCAGAAGGTTTACATGCTCGACCAACAGCGTTATTAGTAACGGCTGTGACGCCATTTGCGAGTGAAGTTCAGTTAACCTACAATGATAAGTCTGTCAATTTAAAGTCCATTATGGGGGTAATGGCGCAAGGAATCGGAACTGGCAGTACGATTACGATTTCAGCACAAGGGGCAGATGCTGAGCAGTTAATGCAAACTGTGACAGATGTAATTGTAACTAAAGGAATTGGTGAAGAATGTTAGAAATCCAGGGTATTGCCGTTTCTGAAGGCATTGCTTTTGCAAATGCTTATTGTTTAGTTGAACCAGATTTATCGTTCGAGCAAATGGCGATTACGGATGTCGAGGCAGAATTGGAGCGTTTAAAAGAAGCGATAGCGCAATCGAAGTTAGAATTACAAGCTATTTTAACAAGCGCTCGCGATAAATTCGGCGAGGATAAGGCAGCTATCTTTATGGCGCATTTATTATTGTTAGAAGACCCAGAAATGGTAGCGGCCATTGAAGAAAAAATTAGAACAGGTTGTAATGCAGAGTATGCACTACATGAAGTATCGAATATGTTTATTGCATTGTTTGAAGGTATGGACAATGTGTATATGCAAGAGCGGGCGGCAGATATAAGGGATGTGTCGAAGCGCTTACTAGCTCATTTATTACATGTTGAGATGCTTGATATTAGTCGGTTGTCGACAGATGTGATTATCGTAGCCGAAGATTTAACACCATCGATGACGGCACAATTAGATCCTCAATATGTGAAAGGCTTTATCACGGATATTGGTGGGAGAACTTCACATTCTGCGATTCTAGCACGCTCGCTAGATATTCCAGCGATTGTCGGCGCCAAAACGGCCACACAGGCAATTCAACATGGCTCAGCCATTATTATGGATGGGACAAATGGCAAAATCATTCTAAATGCTACACCGGAAGTGACAGCCTTTTATGAGCAACAGCATCAAATACTTCAGCAACAGCGAAGCGAACTGCTTCATTATCGCACTTTGTCGAGTATAAGTGCAGATGGGCGCAGTGTAGAAATTGCTGGGAATATCGGTAAGCCTGAAGATGTAGAGAAGGTTGTGCATGTTGCAGGAGATGGCATTGGCTTATTCCGAACTGAATTTTTATATATGGAACGACAAGAACTTCCTAACGAAGAAGAACAGTTCCAAGCTTATCGTACAGTATTGGAATCCATGCACGGTAAGCCGACGGTCGTAAGGACGTTGGATATTGGTGGTGACAAGCATCTTCCTTATTTACAATTGCCAGCTGAGATGAATCCGTTTTTAGGCTATCGCGCGATCCGTATTTGTCTAGACCAGCAAGCCATGTTTCGCACACAGCTACGGGCATTGCTCAGAGCAAGTGCTTATGGCAATTTGAAAATTATGTTCCCGATGATTGCAACGTTAGAAGAATGGCGTACGGCGAAGCAAATATTATTAGAAGAAAAAGCACAATTGCAAGCGCAAGGCGTGGCAATAGCTGAAGCAATTGAGGTCGGCATAATGGTAGAGATACCTGCGGCCGCGATGATTGCTGATTTATTTGCACAAGAAGTCGATTTTTTCTCCATTGGGACTAATGATTTAATTCAATATACGTTGGCAACAGATCGCATGAATGAGAATGTTTCGTATTTATATCAGCCATATCACCCAGCTGTATTAAGGTTAATTAAAAATGTTATTGATGCTGCCCATAAACAGGGGAAATGGGTTGGGATGTGCGGTGAAATGGCGGCAGATAGTATAGCAATTCCTATATTACTCGCAATGGGCTTAGATGAATTTTCTATGAATGCTTCTGCTATTTTGAAAACGAGAGCACAGATTGCTAAGCTTTCATATAAACAATTAGAGCAACATCTTGAGCATATATTCATGCTGTCTACAGCCGCTGAAGTTGAAGCATATATCAAAAAAAACCTAAGCATGTAGGTTTTGATTTTTGAATATTGTAAAAACAGGGAGGGTGTCATGGACATACAATACGTTCCGGCAAAGGATTACCAACAAATTCATCGTTTACGAGATTATTGCTTTCCCAATAAATATAGCGGAGCACGTCGCGACGATTTTCATTATTGGATTGAACATAGCACAACGTTGGGCGCCTATGATGGCGATAAGGTCGTCGGGAAACTACTTATACTCCCGCTAAATATGACGGTACATGGTGAAAATTACGACATGGGTGGTATTGGCTTTGTGGCAACCTATCCTGAGTACCGCCAGCGAGGAATTATTAAAAAACTAATGACGGCATCCCTCAAGGAAATGCGCCAACATGGGCAAACGATTTCTGTATTAGCGCCTTTTTCTGTTTCTTTTTACCGTTACTTTGGCTGGGAGTTATTTGTTGATAAATTGCAGTATGCCATTCCACACGCACAGTTTCCTGATTTCGGCAAACAACTAGATGTGGTGGAGCGGATGAGCTTTGAATGGCCGGATACGACACTTTTTGCAGCCATACAAAAGTTTCATAATGAGCATGCAAGTGTAACAAATGGCAGTATGTTACGGGATGCGGCATGGTGGAAGCGTATTGAAAGAAGGTCACCTGACAGTCACTTTGCCGCGTGCTTTCTAGCAAATGACATAGCAGGCTATATCCGCTACACCATTCAAAATGGCATCTTTACCATCCATGATTTTATGACGGATAATCCAACGGCTGAACAAGCATTGTGGCGTTTTGTAACATCCCATGCAGCAAGTGTTCATACGATTGAAGGCATTACGGCTAATGACCGTCATTTTGGGTTTGATTTTCCAAATCCGCAATTTCCGAAAAAGGTAGTACAAGACGTTATGGTCAGAATTGTGGATGCTCTCGCATTTATGCAGCGCTATCCTTGGGCGGAATTACAGCAAACTTTGTACGTACGTCTTGAGGATCACTTTTGTCCATGGAACGAGCATGTTTTCATGATAAATAAAGATGGTCATGTGTCGATAATGGAGGCAAATTCCGTTTCTGCAAAGCATATGCTAACATTACCAATCAACTTATTTTCCGCCATGATGGTTGGTTATCTTACAGTGAAGGATGCAATGACTTTTGGCAATCAAGCGCTTGCGGATGAGGTAGTCAGTCTGTGGAACAAAGCAATTCCGTCAAAGCAGCCTACGTTTTATGAATATTTTTAAGAGCAAAAATAAAAAATTTTTTGAAGTTTTTTCTGGACTATACCAGTTGAGGAAAGCCATTTAATCGCAAGTATCGAAGCCATAGCCCACTTATTTTTTTAGTTACGAATCGGTAGAAAATGGTGTAAAAACTATATTGTGGTATATACCAATTGGTGCTATTCTCAATATAAGAAAGCGATTTCAAGTTAGTCGTCAAATCATGAAAGGGTACTAAATCAAAAAAAGACAACAAAGGAGTGCTGACGATGAAAAATATTATGTTGGTGTGTGTTGCAGGGATGAGTACAAGTTTGCTAGTTTCCAAAATGCAGAAGGCTGCGCAGGAACAAAATATTGAGGCTGATATTTTTGCCATAGCTGAAAGTGAGGTAGATACCGTTTTAGCAAATAAGAAAGCGGATGTATTGTTGCTTGGGCCGCAAGTTCGTTACTTGAAATCTTCATTTGAAACAAAATTTAAAGAATTGAATTTTCCGATTGATGTCATCAATATGGCGGATTACGGCATGATGAACGGTGAAAATGTGCTAAAACAAGCATTGAAGCTGATTGGGTGAGGAGGTAAGCCGATGGAAGAAGAAGCGATGATGCAGTCCATTATGGGATTAATCGTCCATAGTGGCAATACGAAAAGTGAATGTATGGAAGCCCTTCAGTTAGCGAAAAAGGGGCAAATTGCGGAAGCAAAGGAAAAAATAAAGCTAGCAAATGAAGCATTAGTTGAGGCTCATCATTCGCAAACCGCATTGTTAACGCAAGAGGCAAGGGGAGAAAAAGTTGACGTTTCCATGTTGTTAATTCATGCCCAAGATCACTTAATGAATGCGATAACGTTTCGGGATTTAGCGCAAGAAATGATTGAACTGTATGAACAAATTAAAGGGGAGTAACATCAGTTTTTGATGTCACAATAACAAGCAAAGGGAGTGTGTGGAATGTTCCGATTTTTAGAAGAAAAATTTGTGCCGGTAGCTGCAAGAGTTGGGAGTCAACGTCATTTAGTTGCCATTCGTGATGGTTTTATTACAATTATGCCATTGACAATTGTAGGCTCGTTAGCTGTATTAATTAATAATTTACCAATTGACTTTTATCAAAATGCACTGGACTCCATTTGGAAGCATGAAACATGGACGCAATGGGGCGGTAATATTTGGGGAGCAACATTTGGTATTCTGTCACTGTTACTCGCGTTCGCAATTGCTTATAACTTAGCAAAAAGTTATAACAAAGACGGTCTTTCGGCTGGGGTTATTAGTCTTTCCAGCTATATGACATTTGGTACATTTGGAGAAGGTGGTTTAACAGGTTTAACAACGGGAACGGGCGGAATATTTATCGCCATTATCGTGTCCTTGTTGTCCACTGAAGTATTTTGTAGATTATCAGGTAATAGTAAGCTACTTATTAAAATGCCTGATGGCGTTCCACCTGCTGTTTCGAAATCATTTGCAGCATTGCTGCCAGCTATAATTACAATCGGTGTTTTCGCATTAGTTCGTACAATTATTTCTGCAGGCTTTGATATTCCGGATATTGTTGGTTCATTCTATTCAACGATTCAGGAGCCGTTTATGGGCTTAACAAATACGTGGGTTGCTGCTATAATTTTAGCCTTTATTCCAGCATTCTTATGGACGCTAGGTGTTCATGGTGCGAACATTATTGAGCCATTTATGCAAACGATTAATTTACCTGCGATTGATGCAAACGTTGCAGCCATTTCTGCTGGTAAAGTTGCACCTTATATCGTGAATAAGCCATTCTTTGATGCATTCGTCAATATGGGTGGATCTGGTACGACAATTGCACTTATTATCGCGATCTTCATTATTGCAAGGAAAAATAAGCAATATAATACCGTCGGAAAATTATCCGCGGCACCAGGGCTATTTAATATTAACGAGCCTTTACTATTTGGTCTACCAATCGTGTTAAATCCAATTTTATTTATACCATTTATTTTAACGCCAATGGTTAACGTTACAATTGCTTTCTTTGTTACAAAATGGGGTTGGGTTCCAGCGGCAACTGTTTCAGCTCCATGGACTACACCGCCGGTTATTAACGGATTCTTAGTAACACAATCTTGGACTGGAGCTGTTTTAAGTCTTGTGTTAATTGCGATATCAGTTTGTATCTATCTTCCATTCCTAGCGATGGCAAATCGTATTGCGAAACAAGAGCAAAAAAAGTTAGAGCAAACACAAGCACTACAGGCTGAAAGCATAACGGAGAATCCAAAAGTAGAAGTGTAATCGCTTAGCATTGGAGGTATTGTCGATTGAAAAGGTTAGGAATTTCACTCTATCCACAGCATAGCACGCTAGAAGAAATGCAGCAGTATGTGCAGCTAGCACATGACAATGGTTTTGACCGCATTTTTACATGTCTCTTATCTTTAAACGATGACAAGGAGAAACGCAAATTACAGCAAATCAATTCTTTTGCCCAACAGCTTGGCTTTGATATTTCTGCTGATATAGCACCGGCTGTTTTTGAAGAGTTAGGCTTAACGTATAAAAACATTGCCTATTTTAAAGAGCACTACCATTTGGCGGCATTGCGCTTAGATATGGGTTTCTCAGGTCAAGAGGAAGCGTTAATGTCATACGATGATAGTCAATTAAAAATTGAGCTCAATATTAGTAATGGCACGAAATATTTAGATAATATTGTTTCCTACCAAGCGAACCGTGATCATATTATCGGCTGTCATAATTTTTATCCGAGACGATTTACAGGTTTGTCACGCCAACATTTTATCGCAACATCGAAAAATTTTAAAGCCAATCATATCCGCACAGCAGCGATGATTTCTTCACAGCATGCACTATACGGTCCTTGGGAAAAAACGGAGCATGGTCTACCAACACTTGAGGAGCATCGTGATTTACCGATTACTGTGCAAGCAAAAGATTTATGGCATACGGGCTTAATCGATGATTGTATTATTGGCAATATGTATGCTTCAGAAGAAGAGCTAAAAGCATTAGGACAATTAAATCGTCATAAGTTGGAGCTGAAAGTTGTACCTTGTGCTGAAACGACGGTTTTAGAAGAAACCGTATTATTTAAAGAGCCCCATTTCAACCGTGGGGACGTATCGGATTACGTCATTCGGAGCACGCAATCACGCGTAAAATATAAAAATGGTGATTTCCCTGTCCACGATACACACGTATTACAGCCAGGGGATGTTACGATCGATAACAATTTGGATGTGCGCTATAAAGGTGAGCTACAAATTGTGTTAAAGGAAATGCCAAATGCGGGCTCTACCAATGTCGTAGCGAAAGTAGTAGAAGAAGAACGCTTCTTACTAGCGCAAATTCAACCGTGGGCGTCATTTGGCTTTACAAAATAATTGCAATAGAAAAAGGATTAAGCCGACAACAATTGTGCTTAATCCTTTTTTAGTATAGAGAGGAGCATATAATATGTACGTATTGGCGATAGATGGAGGAGGTACAAAAACATGTGCCGTCATTTGTGATGAAGATGGTACGATTTATAGTAAAGTGATGACCTCACGTAGTAATCCTACGGCAATGGACGCACAAGACTTCGAGGCAACAATTCATGGTCTGTTGCAAAATTTACGGCAACAGACGCCACAACTTTTTACAGCAATACATAGTTGCTTTGCGGGTATGGCTGGAGTCAAGGAAAGCCAAGCTGAAGGCATAGTCGAAAGGATTATTCGGCAATATGTCGATTCTACGACGCCTATTGTGATAGAAAATGATGCTTTAATAGCGCTATATGCTGGCACACTGGGACAAGATGGCATCGTTCAAATTGCTGGCACTGGTTCGATTACGCTAGGGTTTCATCGTCAAGGCATGTATCGAGTAGGTGGTTGGGGGTATCTTTTTGATGATGAGGGAAGCGGCTATGATTTAGGTATTCAAGCATTAAAGGCGATTTTTCAAAGCGACGATCAGCGAGCACAGCCTACAGCTTTAACGGAAGTAGTACTACAACATTTTGCTGTTGAACAGGTTCCACAATTAATCGAGCCGATTTATGGGACATCCCATCCAAGAACAGTCATCGCACCGCTTGGCAAATATGTCTTTCACGTTGCACAACAAGGCGATATGGTAGCGAAGCATATAGTGCAAGACGCTTGTAGGAAATACTACAAGGCGATTAAAACATGCTATGCCAGTATGGACTGGGAGCAGGGAGAGGTGCCAGTTGTATTAGCGGGCGGTGTTTTTGCAAATAATTCGATGATTGTGCCTTGGTTACAACAATTCGCGTTGGCCGATCAGCTACCATTGCGCTTTATGTTACCTGTATTAGAGCCAATTGGTGGGGCAGTTGTAGGAGCATTCAAAATGGCACATGTTCAATTGGATATGTCGTTTATTGAAGCATTTCAAACAAACTATACGAAAATGGGATAATGACCGTGTACGTGTTTTTCACAATTTCCACTTGAACAATATCATGATAGAATGTAATATAGGTTTGATTTTATCTTAGTATATAACTAGGTTTACTAATAAAAATTCGATAGATGGAGTGTGTAAGGATGTTACATCAATTTTCTCGTAACGAGCTCGCGATTGGTACAGAGGGACTCGAAAAATTAAAAAATACAACAGTAGCCATTCTAGGGGTAGGGGGCGTCGGCTCATTTGCAGCGGAAGCATGTGCGCGTAGTGGGATTGGTCGCATTATTTTAGTCGATAAAGATAATGTAGATATTACAAACGTAAACCGTCAATTAGTAGCGTATCTTTCAACAGTAGGAAAATCAAAATCTGGTGTGATGAAAGAACGTATTGCCGATATTAATCCTGAATGTGAAGTGATTGATATGCATATGTTTTACACGGAAGAAACATATGAAGAATTTTTTGCACAAGGCATCGACTATGTGATTGACGCTAGTGATACGGTCATTTATAAAATTCACATTATGAAAGAATGCTTAAAGCGTAATATTCCGATTATCTCAAGTATGGGTGCGGCCAATAAAATGGATCCAACACGCTTTACCATTGCGGATATATCAAAAACGCATACCGATCCATTAGCAAAAGTAATTCGTACTAAATTACGCAAAGATGGTATTCATAAAGGCGTAACCGTTGTATTCTCTGATGAAAGCCCTATTGTTGTACGTCCAGATGTGGTAGAGCATGTTGGTAAACCAGATGCAGCTATCCGTAAAGCGAAAATGCCACCTTCATCTAACGCTTTTGTCCCTTCGGTTGCAGGGTTAATCGCTGCAAGTTGGGTCGTTAATAAAATTGTGGAAGATGTGAAAATAACGCGCGTGC
The DNA here is from genome assembly GCF_046245175.1 of Lysinibacillus sp. 38-6. GTDB lineage: Bacteria > Bacillota > Bacilli > Bacillales_A > Planococcaceae > Lysinibacillus. The sequence continues at coordinate 1,838,839 of NZ_CP176417.1, read as the reverse complement.
AAGGCTAATACTCTAACGCATCGTGTTTGTTGTTGTTTAAATAACAATTAAAAGAAGAATCTGCAAAGTTTTTCCTTGGAGGAGTTGCAAGCTTGTGCCAACGTATCGTGATGGTCGAGATGTGTATGGCTTACTTTTTCAGAGAAATTCGGCAGATTCTTTTCTTTTAGACAAGAAAATCAGCAGGAATAATGACTAAAAATGCTCCCTTATGTTAAATGTGCGACAGTCGTTCACTTTTTCTATGTTACAATAGGGCTGTTATAAAAGGGGGGCATTCATTAATTATGGAGCAAATTTATCAAATGGAATATAGAGGATTGAATCTATTCGATGAAATTAGCACAGTGGAGTTAGCGATTGATGAGGCGAGAAAGACGATACATATTTTTGATATTGGACAGGTTGTGACACCTGTTTTTAATTTCGATGTATCTGCTTATGAACTATCCGATGGTTTTTATAAAATGGCGGATATACTGCGTCATAAAAAGATTTTAACAGGACAACAAGCGGCCACAGAGCTGACGTTAAGCCAATGGTTAATTACAAATAATGTGTATTTTTATAGTCCAAAACAACGCATTAAAAAATATGCAGACGGTAGTATCGTTGAAATAATCGATCGCGATAAAGAACAATTTTTATTTGATACTTATATAGAAAGAGTATAATTTTACCAAAAAAATTATTCTTACGTACACAAAATGCTAATAATTCACGAAAATGCCTTATTTTTTTCATGTGCTCACTTCTTCTTTTAGTTTATTGCTATAATTTGAATAATTCCAATATATATATACAAAAGGTCGGTTTGTTTGGAATCTTCAAATCTGCTTAGGGGAAGTAGAAATGGCGTTTACTAAAACAAATGAGAACATGGGAGAGTGATAAAATGGAAATACAAGTAATTCGTGATCATTTAGATATTGTTAAGCTTCAAGAGAAAATGAATAGTATTGTATTTGACTATTTGGATACGTCCAATAATTACAAAAAAGCGATGAGAGCTTTAACGCCTTTATATACACAAGTTTTTACTTTTTATAAGGAATATTTAGAGGCTAGAGCAGGTGAACTGCCAAAAGCTAATACGTATTGGCATTTGTTTATAGATTGCAGTGCAAAGCTGTGTTATTTTTTAGCGGCATCGATTTATTATTCTTCAAATGAATTACAACAAACACCTGAAAAAGTTGAGCGTTTATTATTGAACGCTGCTTATTCTTTACCGAGCATTGAGCAGGAAGAAAACGAGGAGTTATTAACTGCGATTATTGCACTGTATGGTGAAGTTATTGAAGATGAGGAAAAGGTAACGGCTTTAAGAAATAATGTGCTTGCACAAAAAGGTGACGTCAAGCAATGTCTACAACAATTTAAATTGTTTGTAGAAAAAGAAATGATTCATTCATAAGAAGTGATTTTAAACCATTGTCGTATAACATAGCGATAATGGTTTTTTTTATGTCATTTCAATGGAGCCGACTCATTTTTATAGATCGCTGTGTTAGGTGCTCCTATTTCGGAGTCTTTAGCATAATAATGGTTTTCTAAATCGTAAAAATCCACTACGCTTTCCGCGGGCACGACGTAAGCCACAACCGTCGCTATCGCGTCGCCTGTTGTGTCTTACGTTACGTGCGTTCCCGCAGGAGTCTACGTGGATTTTTACTTAGGTTGCTTGCAAGGAGGGGGGAAAGAAGTGCCTGGCACCTGAGCAATCCCCAATCATCCTAACAGCTTTTTAAATTGTAAAAATCCACTGCGCTTTCCGCGGGCACGACGTAAGCCACAACCGTCGCTATCGCGTCGCCTGTTGTGTCTTACGTTACGTGCAATCCCGCAGGAGTCTACGTGGATTTTTACTTAGGTTACTTGCTTGCAAGGAGGGGGGGAAAAAAGTGCCTGGCACCTGAGCAATCCCCAATCATCCTAACAGCTTTTTAAATTGTAAAAATCCACTGCGCTTTCCGCGGGCACGATGTAAGCCGCAACCGTCGCAAACGCGCCGATAGTTGCGTCTTACATAACGTGCGATCCCGCAGGAGTCTACGTGGATTTTTACTTAGGTTACTTGCAAGGAGGGGGGGAAAAAGTGCCTGGCACCTGAGCAATCCCTAAACATCCTAACCGCTTTTTAAATTGTAAAAATCCACTGCGCTTTCCGCGGGCACGATGTAAGCCGCAACCGTCGCAAATGCGGCGAAAGTTGCGGCTTACATTCCGTGCAATCCCGCAGGAGTCTACGTGGATTTTTACTTAGGTAATTTACATGCAAGGAGGGAGTAAGAAAAGTGCCTGGCACCTGATTAATTTCTTCATGTGCGTGGCCCAGAAGCATCACTTTTTACTGCTGCGAAAAGTTTTTAGTTTGTCGTAAATGCTTGCCATTCTTTTTTCTTCTCCTGCAATAACGGGTTTATAAAACTCTGAGCCAATGAGCTCGTCCGGTAAATATTGTTGGTCTACCCAGCCGCCAAACGTACCGATAGGGCTGTTATGCGGATATTGATAACCGACATGGCCTAAATCTTTGGCTCCTTCATAATGTGCATCGCGTAAATGGTGGGGAATATCACCTGTTTTCCCGGCATGAATACTTGCGATTGCAGCATCAATCGCCACTATAGCTGAATTGGATTTTGAAGAAAGGCACATTTCTATCACTGCGCTTGCTAAAGGAATGCGTGCTTCAGGTAATCCGAGGCGTTCGGCTGCTTGAACAGCGGCAAGCATATGTGCGCCGACTTGTGGGTTAGCAAGACCGATATCCTCATAAGCCATAACAAGCAAACGCCGACTCACTGCAACTAAATCACCTGTTTCCAGTAAGTGAGCTAAATAATACAGTGCCGCATTCGCATCACTTCCACGCACTGATTTTTGTAATGCAGATAGCAAATTATAAAAGTGTGAACCATTTTTATCGCCATAAACACCAATACGTCCAACAAGATGTTCGATAATATGATCAGAAGCAATTGTTTGTCCATTTACTTCATCACTTGCATAATAGATCGATTCCAGCAATGTTAACGCTTTACGGGCATCACCATTGGCTGCAGTTGCAATATGCTCTATTTGAGAATCTGTCAGGGCAAAATGGTATTTTCCTAGTCCGCGTTTGTCATCTGTCAGTGCCTTTTGAATAAGTTCTATTAAATTGGCCGTTGTTAATTTTTTTAGCTGATGTATTTCGCCACAACGCGAGCGAATCGCGGGGTTCACATCATGATAAGGGTTTTCAGTTGTAGCCCCTATTAACACAATCGAGCCGTTTTCCACATGTGGCAGTAGGGTATCTTGCTGCAATTTATTAAAGCGATGTATTTCATCTAAAAACAGAATGACTTTCCCCGAAATTCTTGCTTCTTGGACGATGTCTTCCACGTCCTTTTTGCCAGCTCGTGTCGCATTCAGTGCAAAAAAAGGAAGTTTAGAGCTACCTGCAATGGCATTGGCAATAGATGTTTTACCTATGCCTGGCTCGCCGTATAATAACATGGAAGGAACATGTCCATTTTGAATCATTTTGTATAGCGCAGTATCAGGACCGACAAAATCTTGTTGACCAATGATTTCATCTAGCGTTAGTGGGCGCATCCGATATGCAAGTGGTTCGTTATGCAAAAGAATATCCCCTTTCGTCCATTTGTTCTAAATGATAGTATATCATAACGTCCTAAGTGTATTTCCGAGTTCTTCAAGCGGAGATTATGATATACTGTTGGTAGTATTTTGACTAGACTAATTGAGGGTGATAAAATGAAAATTTCGACAAAGGGCCGCTACGGTCTCACGATTATGATTGAATTGGCAAAACATTATGGCGAAGGGCCAATTCCACTACGTAAAATTGCTGCTGAAAAGGAACTGTCAGAAGCTTACTTAGAGCAACTTGTATCGCCATTGCGCAATTCAGGATTAGTAAAAAGTGTGCGTGGCGCTTATGGTGGTTACATGCTTGCGAATCCACCAAGTGAAATCTCTGCAGCGAATGTTATAAGTGTTTTAGAAGGGCCCATTCAGCCTGTAGAGGGAATTGAAAATGAGGAAGCACCTCAACGTGAACTGTGGCTTCGAATCCGAGATGCGGTGAAAAATGTATTAGATACTACGTCAATTGAGGATTTAGCACAGTACACAGAAGAAAATGTAGTAGACGGCTATATGTTCTATATTTAAAATTTTTATGCTAAAGCACCTTTAAAGGTTTAGACGCTTTCTTTTTAGGTAATCCATGTAAGATGGCGCTCTTAGCAACCGTGCTTTAGTGTTTTCGTATAAAGGAGTTTTCAACATGAATTCATACATCTACCTTGATCATGCAGCGACATCCCCGATGAATGACAAGGTAATAGACGCCATGACCTTAGCGATGCGTGATGTATATGGCAACGCATCAAGTATTCACGGAGCAGGACGAGAGGCGCGTAAATATTTAGATAATGCACGAGATGTTCTTGCACAATCGATAGGTGCTAAGTCAGGGGAAATTATTTTAACAAGCGGCGGAACAGAAGCTGATAATACGGCTATTATTGGTACGGTGACAGCACGTGCTGCTGAAGGAAAGCATATCATTACAACTCAGATTGAACATCATGCGGTGTTACATACTTGTGAGAAGTTGGAGCGTGATGGCTTTGAAGTGACGTATTTACCTGTTGATGCCAATGGACGTATTACTGTTGATGCAGTAAAAGAGGCGCTTCGTGAAGATACTATTCTCGTAACCATTATGTATGGTAATAACGAGGTCGGTTCCATTCAGCCAATCGCTGAAATAGGTGAGTTATTGCGTGAACATAAAGCGACGTTCCATACAGATGCCGTTCAAGCTTATGGCTTAGAGACAATTGATGTTGAAGCGTTACAAGTTGATTTATTAAGTGTATCTGCCCATAAAATTAATGGACCTAAAGGAATTGGCTTCCTTTATCAAAAAACAGGCACACCACTTGCTAGTTATGCGCTGGGCGGTGCCCAAGAGAGAAAACGCCGTGCTGGTACAGAAAATGTACCTGCAGTTATTGGCTTTGCTACAGCAGTTCAAAGTGCAAGTGAGTTGCGCGAAGATAAGCGAACACTGTACAATCGCTTTAAACAAATTATGCTTGACGTTTTTAAACAAGAGCAGCTCGTTTTCCATGTGAATGGCGATACAGAAAATGTCCTTCCACACGTCTTGAATGTCAGCTTTGCGCATATGGAGGTAGAGTCCTTTTTAGTGAACCTTGATATGGCTGGTATTTATGCATCGAGTGGTTCTGCATGCACTGCAGGGACAATTGATCCTTCACATGTGTTAGTTGCCATGTATGGTCAAGGGGCAGAGGAGTTACGCAACTCGATTCGTTTTAGCTTTGGCCAAGGCTTAACAGAAGAAGCTGTGCGCCAAGCAGCAGAAAAAACAGCAGCCATTGTGAAAAAACTGGCAAAATAATTTGGGTATTGATGTAACGTTCAACCGAAGCTTTGTTAGCAAAAAGCGCAATTCGGTTTAAATGAATTGAAAAAAGAAAAGGTGACCACAATGATCGAAACACGTGACCCATCACAAATTCGTGTCGTCGTCGGCATGTCAGGTGGGGTAGACTCTTCTGTTGCTGCTTATTTATTAAAGCAACAAGGGTATGAAGTAATCGGGATTTTTATGAAAAACTGGGATGATACAGACGAAAATGGCGTATGTACAGCAACAGAAGATTATGAAGATGTCATTAAAGTATGCAATCAAATCGGCATTCCTTATTATGCAGTCAATTTTGAAAAGCAATATTGGGATAAAGTTTTCACATACTTTTTAGAAGAATATAAAGCAGGACGTACACCAAATCCTGACGTCATGTGTAATAAGGAAATTAAGTTTAAAGCTTTCCTAGAACATGCGATGGATCTTGGTGCTGATTACTTAGCAACAGGTCATTATGCACGCATTGATCGTAGTGCTGATGGCGAAGTACGTATGCTTCGTGGAATAGATGAAAATAAGGACCAAACATATTTCCTTAACCAATTATCACAAGAGCAATTAGCGCATGTTATGTTCCCAATTGGCGATATTGAGAAAAAAGAAGTGCGTAAAATTGCTGAAGAGGCTGGTCTTGCGACAGCCAAGAAAAAGGATTCAACAGGAATTTGCTTTATTGGAGAGCGTAATTTCAAAGAATTCTTAAGTCAATATTTACCAGCTCAACCTGGCAAAATGGAAACAATGGACGGCGTTGTGATGGGACAACATGATGGTTTAATGTACTATACACTAGGTCAACGTCATGGTCTTGGTATAGGCGGAGACGGTGAGCCGTGGTTCGTACTTGGAAAAGACTTAGAACGCAATGTGTTACTTGTCGGTCAAGGTTTCCATAACGATGCGTTGTATTCAACATCTTTAACAGCAGTAAAAATGGGCTACACTTCGACAAAAAAATTGCCCGGGAAATTTTCATGTACGGCAAAATTCCGCTATCGCCAAACAGATACACCTGTTGAGGTCGAAATTTTAGAAGATGGACGCACACATATTGTCTTTGCTGAACCGGTTCGTGCTATTACACCAGGACAAGCAGTTGTTTTATATGACGGAGAAGTTTGCTTAGGTGGCGGTACAATCGATGAAGTATTTAAAAATAACGAAAAACTGACATATGTCGGGTAATTAGTGAAAAGACTGCAATATACTGAAACGAAAAAACGATAAGATTTGCAGTCTTTTCGCTACATAGAGGTGAAATAATTTGGATTTTAACGAGCAAGGCATTCAAGCTTTTCAAGAGAAGCGTTATGAAGATGCTGCACAACTATTTACCCAAGCAATTGAAGCAGAGCCGGACAATGCAATTGGCTATGTGAATTTTGGGAATTTATTAGCTGTGTTAGATGATACAGAGCGAGCTGAACGTTTTTTTCAAAAGGCCATTACTGTCGATGAAACAGCCGCTACTGCCTATTATGGCTTAGCAAATTTATATTATAATGCGGAACGTTATGCAGAAGCGTTAAAATTGTATGAGCAAGCGGTCCAGCACAAAATAGCAGGTGCGGATGTCTATTATATGATGGGGAAATGCTTTGAACGGATGGAAAATCCGAAGCTGGCATTACCTTATTTGCAGCGCGCGGCTGAAATTGCGCCTGAAGATACACAGATTCGCTTGGCTTACGCTATCGTGCTCTGTGCATTAGAAATGTTTGAAGAAGGTAAGAAGGAATTAGATTATTTAATCGAGCAGGATTGGAATAATGCAGATGCTCATTATAATTTAGGCGTTTTATATGCAGTTTCTACTGAACAAACAGAAGACGCGATGTATCATTTGAAGCAAGCATTTACCATTCAACCAGAATATGACCAAGCGCGTTATATTTACGATATGATTGCCCAACGATTTAATTAAAGCGGGTGGGACAAAACTTAAAGATATGAAACAAGGACAAAGTTGTCAGCCATTCTTTCTTTTGCAAGAATAAAACTCTAGTTGATGGTAGCGAAGGCGGTGACTCCTGCGGGAACAGCACACAATGTAAGACGCAACAAACCGCGCGCTAGCGAGGGTTGCGGCTTACGGTGTGCCCGCGGAAAGCACCGCCGTAGCGGACATCAACGGTAACAAAAAAGTGATAGATTGATTTCAGTCAATCTATCACTTTTTTTATTTTGTTCAGCTTGAATCCTTATTTGCTATCTTTAACTGACTTATCAAATGTGAGCTGCGATAAGTATTGTGCTAAATGGGCGATCGGTGTTGTTTCTAAAAGGGATGGCTCTTGTTCGTTGGCCTTTAAAATATTGATTTCTTTATTGAGCCTTTCCATTTTACGATCTAATTCAGCAGCCTGTAGTGCTGCATCTTTTAATTCCGTGCGAATATGTGCTGGTACTTCTTTGTTATATTTATAGTAAATTTTATGTTCCAAACTTGCCCAAAAATCCATTGCAATCGTGCGAATTTGTATTTCCGTATAAACTTTTTCCATACGATCAGACATAAAGATTGGAATTTTAATAATAAGGTGAAGACTTTGATAGCCATTGTCTTTCGGATTAGCAATATAATCTTTTACATCGACGACTTCAATATCATTTTGTGCTTGGAGCATCGCACTAATTTTATATATATCTTCGACAAAAGAGCATGTAATACGGATGCCTGCAATATCACGAATATTGTCGCGAATACTTTCGATGGCAGGTGGAAGCTCTTTTTTCTGCATTTTCATTAATATACTTTTAGGTGATTTGAGACGAGTGGAGACATGCTCAATTGGATTATATTCATGTATCAGTTTAAATTCTTCTTGGAGAATATTGATTTTCGTTTCAACTTCATTTATTGCAAATTTATAAGCTAAAAAGAAGCGGGTAAGTTCTGTTTGAAGTGTTTTATAGGTGATAGCTTCAAGTTCATTTTTCATAGTAAAATAAATCCTTTCTGTCAAAAAAATCGTGCGATCCGTGTTGCCTAAAGAACTACTCCTACAAGCAAGCTTAACAAAAAGAAGGGATAATTAAAAATTTGTGCTCTACAAAAAATATGACACCTATAGAGGTTACTTTTCTGCTTTTAAAATAAAAAATACTTCGAACGGTGAAGCTGTCGAAGTATTTTGTCCGCGTTATTAAACTATTATTTTAGCGTTTAAATTGTAACGCTTATTAAATTCATCAACGAATAATTGTAAGTCGATATAAGTGCCGATGTAAGGTTCAGTTTCTAAATCGCGAAGAAAGCTGCAAGTTGCTTTTAATGATTTAGAAAACTCCAGTAACATTTGTTCGTTATCAAGCTGGATGTGTAAAGATAACGAATCGTCTAATGTATTTACTTTGAAATATTTGCCATCGATAATCCGTTCTAAATTGGTCTCTTTAAATGGAAATACATAATCATTATAAATAAGTTTCACAGTACCCCGCCTTTTTTACAATAGTTTACCACTTCAGAATAAGGTAAATCTCCACCGAAAATTGATAGTGAGCTTCCGATTGTGACATGAAGCTTACCGTTGGATAAAGTTTTAAATGTTTCTAAGTCGTCCAATGAACGAACGCCACCAGCATAAGTTGTTGGAATGGATGTCCAAGCAGCTAAATCTCGCACGAGACTTTCTTGCATACCATTTTTTTTTCCTTCTACATCGACAGCGTGAATAAGTAACTCATCACAAAATCCCTCGATATAGGCTATGGTCTCTGCGTTCACTTCAAAGTCACTAAATGTCGTCCATTTATCTGTCACAACAAACCATTTGCCATCACGCATTTTGCAACTCAAATCAATAACTAAGTGTTTTTTACCAATCGCCTGTACAAGTTGCTCTAAACGATGCACATCGAGCTGGCCATCATGAAAAATAAAAGATGTGACGATCACATGCGAAGCACCTGCATTTATGTATTTTTTGGCGTTTTCTGAAGTAATTCCGCCACCGACTTGTAAACCACCTGGATAAGCTGACAATGCGGCTAATGCAGCTTGTTCATTGCCGCTGCCAAGCAGGATCACATGACCACCTTTTAATTGGTCTTGGGCAAACATGTTCGCATAATAGCTAGCGTCATAATCTGAAATAAAATTTTCAATCACTTCTTGATTTGTATGTCCTAGCGTACTTCCAACAATTTGTTTTACTTTGCCATCGTGTAAATCAATGCAAGGTCTAAATTCCAATCGCTTCACATTCCTTCCAAACAACAAGTTCATTATATATATCATAGCATGCTTAGTGTTAAAATAGCGGTAAATCATCATTTGTCAAAATTATGTTAAAAATTTTTAGGATTTTATTGATAAAACGATATTTCTTAATCTGCTGTGGTAAAATAAAAAGATTGAAATCAACGAGAAAGGACGAATCGATCATGACTGAAAATCTGAATTTATTTGAGCTGAATAAGCTTTTTATTCTCGGACGTCCTATTGTCTCCATTTTCCACAATTCGCAAAATATGTACTCAATCGTACGTGTGAAAATTCAAGAAACAAATTTGCAATATGATGATAAGGAAATTATTGTAGTTGGTTATTTTCCTCAACTGCAAATGGATGAACAGTACCGTTTTACAGGAATTATGAGACAACATCCAAAATATGGTGTACAATTTCAAGTTGAGACGTTTACAAAAGAAGTGCCCGCTACTGAGCAAGGAATCGTTCACTACTTATCAAGTGACTTATTTGTTGGTATTGGCAAGAAAACGGCTGAAACAATTGTTGAAAAACTTGGTGCAAATGCAATCCGTCGTATATTAGAAGATCCGAATGTCCTAGATGCAGTACCTCGTCTCTCTGCGGAAAAAAAGGAAGTTATCCATCGGACGATTGAGCAAAACCTTGGCTTAGAACGTGTTATGATTCAACTGAACGAATGGGGATTTGGCCCGCAACTCGGTATGAAAATTTATCAAACGTATCGTACAGAAACGATTGATTTTTTGACGGAGAATCCTTATCGACTCATTGAAGATGTGGATGGTGTCGGTTTCTTTCGGGCAGATGAACTTGGTGCAAAATTAGGAATTACGGGCAATCATCCAGACCGTATTAAGGCGGCCATTTTACATATTCTAAATACAGCTGCATTATCGGATGGTCATGTATTTTTAGATGCAGAGCATGTGTTACCGCAAGTGAAAGGTATGCTTGAGCAAAGCCAGCGTCAAGAAATACCATATGAAGCTATTTCTAAAGCATGTATTGAAATGCGTGAAGAAAATAAAATATATGGTGAAGAAACAAGACTATATTTGCCATCGCTCTATTTTTCTGAAATAGGCATTGCGTCAAAAATTATTGCTTTAACTGAACGCAATAGTCAGGCGAAGCATTTTAGTAAAGATGAAATTCGCAAGGCTATCGGTGATACGGAAGCTTTTCTCAACGTTACCTATGCGGAAACGCAAGCAAATGCCATTGAACAAGCGCTGAATTCGGCTGTGATGATTTTAACGGGTGGTCCTGGGACAGGGAAAACGACGGTTGTCAGAGGGATTGTAGAAGTATACGCCAAGCTTCATGGGCTATCGCTTAATCCTAAGGAATATGCACAAAAAGAAGAGCCATTCCCAATCATTTTATGTGCGCCAACAGGTCGTGCTGCTAAACGATTAGCCGAATCGACGGAACTACCTGCTATGACAATTCACCGCTTGTTAGGTTTTACTGGTCAGGAGAAAGAGGAAGAAACGGAGCGCGAAGTAACTGGTAAACTGATTATTGTCGATGAAATGTCTATGGTGGATACATGGCTTGCCCATCAATTATTAAAATCATTGCATGAAGATGTTCAAGTTGTGTTTGTTGGAGATCAGGATCAGTTACCACCAGTAGGACCTGGACAAGTATTGAAAGATTTACTTGCATCAAAACAAATTCCGACTGTTGAACTGACAGATGTTTATCGTCAGGCGGAAGGTTCAACGATTATTGAGCTTGCCCATCAAATTAAGCGCGGTACTATTCCGCAAGATTTGACGATGAAAACATCGGATCGTTCATTTATTAAAGCTTCATCAGATCAAGTGGCGAACGTTGTCACGCAAGTTGTTAAAAGTGCAGTGACAAAAGGGCAAGAAATTCGTAATATCCAAGTTTTAGCGCCCATGTATAAAGGGCCGGCTGGCATTGATAATTTAAATAAAATGATTCAAGACCTTGTGAATCCGAATGATACGGGTTCAAGAAAGGAACTTGTTTTTGGCGATGTTACGTATCGCATTAAAGATAAAGTACTGCAGCTTGTTAATCAGCCAGAAAGTAATGTCTTTAACGGTGATATGGGAGAGGTCATTAGTATTATTAAAGCGAAAGAAACGATTGATAAGCAAGATTTGCTTGTTGTGTCATTTGACGGCATAGAAGTTACTTACCAACGTAGCGACCTTAATCAGTTAACATTAGCTTATTGTTGTTCTATCCATAAATCACAGGGCTCAGAGTTTCAAACAGTCATTATGCCGGTTGTGCGTGGCTATTCTAAAATGCTTCGTCGGAATTTGTTATATACCGGTATTACAAGGGCGAAAAACTTCTTAATTTTATGCGGTGAGCCAGATGTTTTAGCGAATGGCTTACAACGTACAGATGATTTACAACGATTTACATCACTTCGAGCAAGATTGAACCCAATGGAAGCAGTCAATGAGGTTGTTGAAGTAGAAGTGATAGACGAGGAAACAAAGGAAGTAGAAGGCCAACAAGAGGCTTCTACGGCTGTTCTACAGCTAACTGTAGAAACGGTGCCTACTATTCATCCGATGATTGGCATGGAAGGTATTTCTCCATACGATTTTATGGATGAGTAATGATCAAAAATTAGCTTTATGAGGTGAAGAAAGTGAAACGCATCGTATTATTGCTCCTTGTCATGCTGGTAGTACCCTTTGCACAGAAGGTCCACGCCAGCAATATTGTGATTCAAGTGAATGAGGAAGCAACTGTCTTTGATAATCGTTCAGGCTCGCTTGAACAAGTCGGAACATTATCGGGAGGACAAACATTTGAAGTAACAAAAGATTATGGAGCCAACTGGTGGCAAATTCGATGGGGAGGCAATTACGGTTATGTTGATAAACGATACACAACCGTTGTTCCTACCATTACATATAAAAATACCGTGCCATCAGTTGCCAAAATCAAAGATTTTATCGTAGCAACAAAAGTAACGCCTATTTATGACAATACGGGCAATAAGCTCGTGCAATTTGCCACGTTATCGCAAGGTGTTCGTTTTCCAATTTATAGCAGAATGGGTAGTTGGTACGGAATTGCTGTGAACGGCCGACTAGGTTATGTACATAGTAATTTTGTGAAGGAAGAAAAAGGTCAAGACACAACAGATACATCAACAAAGCCAAGTGAAAAGCCAAAACCAACGCCTACACCACCGAGTAAACAAAATGGTTATATTGAAGCATTAGAAAATACGGTTCTTTATGATCTTCGTCGAGAACAACCGATGACGATTGCCACGCTTTTAAAAGGTCAACAGCTTGAAGTGTCCAGTGTAGGAGATGAAACGTATGTTCAAGTTCGTTGGGGCAAGACGTTTGTCTATGCTGAAAAGGCCAAAGTAAAGTTTGTTAACACACCTAATTATAAAAATAGCGGCAGGGATCTTGCCGTAAATAATCAATTTTTCATTCCGATTTCGGGCAACAGTGAAATTTATGACCGTACGGCAAATCAATTACAGCCATTTGCAAAGCTTGATACCAATCGACGTTATCCTATTTTACGTAAAGAAGCCAATTGGTATGTCACAACAATCGGTGGACGAGAAGGTTATATTCACAGCTCTAAAGTAGCTTTAGATCGCGGTGTACCAGTTATGATGTATCACCATTTATTGAAAGCAAATGAGCTTGGACGCTTTACAAACGTAAGTACGACAATGACTGATACGCAATTTGCCAATGAAATGAAGTACTTGAAAGATAAAAAATTTGAAACGGTCAGTACGGCGGATTTATTGCGCTTCATGCGCAATGAAATTACATTGCCTGCCTATTCCATCGTGCTGACGTTTGATGATGGCTTATTATCGACGCGAGAATATGCCTATCCAATATTAAAAAAATATGGCTTTCAAGCAACACAATTTTTAATTACGTATCGTAATGAATATTCGCCAGCCGAGCAAATGTTTAATTATAATGATTTACAAGCACTTTCACGACAAGATATGGAGCGTATGCAAGATGTCTTTACGTATGAGTCTCACACATATAATTTACATGATATGATCGGCAATAAAGGAAAAATGCTCCTTATCCCATACCATGAGGTCGTGCAAGACTTGAAGCGGAGTGTAACCATTATTCCGGGAGCAAAAGCATTTGCCTATCCATTTGGTCAATATACGACTAATACCATTTACGCGGTAAAAGAAGCTGGATTTGCGATGGCTTTTTCAACAAGACCTGGTTACAACAACCCGTATGATGATGTATACCAAATTAAACGCTTATATAGCGATCAACAAACGAGTCTCGCGCAGTACAAAAAAATGGTCTCACCTTACGCACAATAAATCTTTACACAGTCGTTAGGGCAAAGTAAAAGAAGTGTTAGATTGATGGCAGTCAATCTAACACTTTTTTCTATGCCGTTGTTGTCCGCTACGGCGGTGCTGTCCGCGGGCACGCCGTAAGCCGCAACCCTCGCTAACGCGCGGGCTTGTTGCGTCTTACGTGCTGTGCGTTCCCGCAGGAGTCACCGCCTTCGCTACCAACAACTAGTGTTTGTTTTCTTCTGATTTTTTTACTATTGCAAAAGGGTGAATAGCTAAGGCTTTATTCATTGAGCAAATCAGAAATTTCGTGCTTAGCAATCAAGTCCTGTAAAAGTAGCAAAGGAACGATTCAGCCTAAAAGGTCATATACTACATGAGAAATAAAAACATAGGTAATTTTTTAGGGGTGAATGTATGCCAGCAATAACAGGCCAGCAATATATTGAGCGCATCGATGCATTGCAAACGTATATATCAATAGATGGGGAAGTCGTAACAGGGAAAGTTTCTGAACATCCTGCGTTTAAAGGTGTAATGCAAAGTCAGGCGAAACTTTTTGATTTACAGCATGATGACAAGTTACAGGACAGTATGACCTATGTATCACCAACGAGTAACCAGCGGGTGGGGATGTCCTTTCTGCAAGTGACAACGGCCGAAGATTTAGTGAAAAGACGCCATGCTGCTCGGCAGTGGGCTTTATCTAATCATGGATTTATGGGGAGAAGTCCAGATTATATGAACACCACATTAATGGCATTAGCCTCAGCAGCTGAATATTTAAAAGATAAAGCAAATTGTTTTCCTGATCATTTGTTAAAATTTTATGAATACGCGCGTGAAAATGATTTAACAATGACACATACGTTTATTGAACCGCAAGTTAACCGAAGAAGATTTTATTATGAAGATGAAGATGTCATTATAGCGGCAAAAATTGTTGATAAAACGAGTCAAGGCTTAGTAATTAAAGGGGCAAGATTGCTTGCAACGCAAGGTGGCATTACTGACGAACTCCTTGTTTTATCGACAAACGGCTTTGATAAAGAAAAAGGCTTTGGCTTTTCCATACCGAGTAATACAAAAGGCTTAAAATTTTTATGTCGTCAGTCATTTGTTGGAGGTGAATCGACATACGACTATCCATTAAGCGCTCGCTTTGAAGAAATGGATGCCATCGTTGTCTTTGATCATGTCATTGTTCCGTGGGAGCGCGTATTTTATTATGAAAATAACGAAGTCGCTAATAACTTTATGAATATAAGTGGCTTCCAAGCTTATTCCTTACATCAAGTATTATCTCGTCAAATTGCAAAAACGGAATTTGTTTTAGGCGTTGTGCAATCCATCGTGGATACGATTAATATTGGTGAATATCAGCATGTACAACAAAAAGTAGTCGATATTATAGTGGCATTAGAAACAATGAAGGCTTTCTTACTAAAGTCGGAACTTGAAGCAAAAAGGGATGACTTTGGTTTTATTCGACCTGATCAGCCGACATTACAAGTAGCTATTCATGTGTTCCCAAAAGTCTATCCGACCTTTACAGAAATCATCCAATTGCTTGGTGCTAGTGGATTAATGTCTATTCCAAGTGAAAAAGCATTTGCGGCGGATAATGGCGATTTGGAGCACTATTTACAGTCATTTAAAGATGGTGGAGAAGACCGTGTAAAAAAATTCCGACTTGCATGGGATTTAACGATGAGTACGTTTGGCACAAGACAAACGTTATATGAGCGATTTTTCTTCGGAGATCCTGTACGCTTAGCAGGCTTGCTGTATCAATCGTATAATCGTGAACAATATATCCAACGTGTAGAAGACTTCCTGAAAAATGACGATGAATGAAATGCAATGATTGACAGAAGAACATAATTTTTTTATAATGTGCGTTATAAAATAGAAAAAACGATGATGGAACAAGTACGTATTTGTGCGTGTAGAAGAAAGGGATTTCTAGGCTGAAAAAATCCTCACGTCAACAAGTGCCGAAAGCTACTCCAGAGTGCAGCTAATCCCTGCCGTTCACTTACGTTACAAGTGCTAAAGAGGTAAGTATGCAAATACTTACAACTAGGGTGGTACCGCGAGACAATACACAAAGTCCTCGTCCCTTTTTGGGATGAGGGCTTTTTTATGCGTATAAGCGGATTCATATCGTAAATATACACTATTAGAGGAGGAACTTTTCACATGAAAGCAGTAGAAATTCGCCGTATGTATTTAGAATTCTTTAAAGAAAAAGGACATCACCATGAACCGTCAGCACCTCTTGTGCCAATTAATGACCCTTCATTACTATGGATTAACTCAGGTGTAGCAACATTAAAACCTTATTTTGATGGTCGTATCATTCCTGAAAATCCACGTATTACCAATGCGCAAAAATCCATTCGTACAAACGATATCGAAAATGTAGGAAAGACAGCACGTCACCATACGTTTTTTGAAATGCTAGGGAACTTCTCTATTGGTGATTACTTCAAAAAAGAAGCCATTCACTATGCATGGGAATTTTTAACGGACAAAAAATGGATGGGCTTTGATCCTGAACTTTTATCGATTACGATTCATCCAGAAGACCAAGAAGCCTACGATGTTTGGCATAATGAAATCGGCATTCCTGAAGAACGTTTAATTCGTTTAGAAGGAAACTTCTGGGATATTGGAGAAGGTCCTTCTGGTCCTAACTCGGAAATTTTCTATGACCGTGGAGAAGAGTATGGCTCAGATGAAAATGATCCAGAAATGTATCCAGGTGGTGAAAACGAGCGTTATTTAGAAGTTTGGAACTTAGTGTTCTCTCAATTTAACCACAATCCAGATGGCACTTATACTCCATTACCAAAGCAAAATATTGATACAGGGATGGGTCTAGAACGTATCGTTTCAGTTGTACAAAATGTTCCGACAAACTTTGATACAGATTTATTTATGCCAATCATTGAAAAAATTGAACAATTTGCCAATCGAAAATACAAACGTCCTGGTGAAGTAGCGTTAAGTGAAATCTTCGGTTCAGAAGAAGATATTAATACACCATTCAAAGTCATTGCAGACCATATCCGTACTGTAGCATTTGCTATTGGTGATGGTGCACTTCCTTCAAATGAGGGCCGCGGTTATGTATTACGTCGTTTACTGCGTCGTGCAGTGCGTTATGCAAAACAAATTGGAATTGAAAAACCATTTATGTTTGAATTAGTACCGACAGTTGGTGACATTATGGTTGACTTCTACCCAGAAGTAACGGAAAAATGTGAATTTATCCAACGTGTGATTAAAAACGAGGAGATTCGTTTCCATGAAACATTAGATGGTGGTCTTGCCATCTTTAACGAAGTGGTGGAAGCACAAAAAGCAGCAGGACATGATGATATTCCGGGTGCAGATGCATTCCGTCTTTATGACACTTATGGCTTCCCGATTGAATTAACAGAAGAATATGCGGAAGAAGTAGGCATGAAAGTAGATCACGCAGGCTTTGAAGTGGCTATGAATGAGCAACGCGAGCGTGCGCGTGCAGCACGTCAAGATGTAGATTCAATGCAAGTACAAAATGAAGTGCTAGCAAACTTAACAGTTGCAAGTGAATTCGTTGGCTATGATACTTTATCCGTCGAAACAGAAGTAGCAGCAATGATTGTTAATGGACAAGTAGCGAAAGTTGCTTCAGAAGGACAAGAAGCGCTAGTCGTTTTAGCAAAAACGCCATTCTATGCTGAAATGGGTGGACAAATTGCAGATAGCGGTGTGATTGCTAATGACAGCTTTACGGCAATCGTTAAAGATGTGCAAAAAGCGCCAAATGGTCAACCGTTACACACTGTGCTAGTTGAATCAGGCGAAATGCATGTTGAAGATGCTGTGAAAGCTGTAGTTAATCGTGATGAGCGTAATTTAATCATTAAAAACCATACTGCAACGCATATTATGCAACGTGCATTAAAAGATATTTTAGGCGACCATGTAAATCAAGCAGGTTCATATGTTGGACCAGATCGTTTACGCTTTGACTTCTCTCACTTCGGTCAAGTAACAAAAGAAGAATTACAACAAATTGAACGTATCGTTAATGAAAAAGTGTGGGAAGATATTGAAGTCGTGATTGAAGAAAAAGCGATTGATGAAGCGAGAGCAATGGGTGCAATGGCATTATTCGGTGAGAAATACGGAGATATCGTGCGCGTCGTATCAATTGGTGATTATTCAATCGAACTTTGCGGTGGTCTTCACGTGAAACGTTCTTCTGAAATTGGCTTCTTTAAAATTGTTTCTGAAGGTGGTATTGGCGCAGGAACGCGTCGTATCGAGGCTGTTACAGGTAAAGTGGCATATGAGGCAGTGAAAGAAGAAGAGGCACTGTTAAATGATGCTGCAGCACTGTTAAAAGCAAATCCAAAAGATATTGTGACAAAAGTACATGCTTTACAAGCAGACTACAAAGAATTACAACGTGAAAATGAAGGATTGTCACAAAAAATTGCCAATGCACAAGCAGGCGCAATTGTCGATGCAGCACAAACATTTGGAGATGTCACAGTACTGTCAACAAAAGTTGAAGCAAAAGATAATAACCAACTGCGTCAAATGATGGATGACCTAAAAGGTAAAATGACAAAAGCGGTTGTTGTTTTAGGTGCTGTTGATGGCGAGAAAGTAATGTTATGTGCAGGTGTCACAAAAGATTTAGTTGGTGGCAATTACCATGCAGGAAATATTGTGAAAATGGTCGCGGAAGCTTGTGGCGGTAAAGGTGGCGGTCGTCCAGATATGGCGATGGCAGGTGCAAAAGATGCTTCAAAACTTGATGAAGCGCTACTTTCTGTGTATGATTACGTTAAATCCATTTAATTAATACGCAAAATCGGTTATAATAAAGAGAAATTGGAGATGAGCTTCTTTGCACATCTCCTTATTTCTGAAAGCGAGGTGCTGGTCATGAGTTCATTTGATCAAACGATGAAATTTAATTTTCCAGAAGAATCAATGGAACAGGAAGTCAAGCAGGTAATGTTGAAAGTACATTCTTCACTAGAGGAAAAGGGATATAATCCTATCAATCAGATTGTCGGTTACTTACTTTCTGGTGATCCGGCGTATATTCCTCGCCATCAGGATGCTCGTAATTTAATTCGCAAGCTAGAGCGTGACGAAATTCTAGAAGAGCTTGTTAAATTTTATATCAAAAAGAATAACGAGGGCTAGAAATGAGAATTATGGGATTAGACGTTGGGTCGAAAACAGTCGGTGTCGCAATTAGCGATGCGCTTGGCTGGACGGCTCAAGGTATTGAAACCGTAAAAATTGATGAAGCAAATGGCGAATTCGGCATCGACCGTATTGCTGAGCTAGTGAAGGAATATACTATCACTGAATTTGTTGTAGGATTCCCGAAAAACATGAATAATACGGTAGGACCGCGTGGCGAAGCTTCTGAAAACTATAAAAAGTTACTAGAAGAAACATTTTCGCTGCCGGTTAAGCTTTGGGATGAGCGTTTAACGACGATGGCTGCAGAGCGCATGCTTATCGAAGCGGACGTAAGTCGCAAAAAACGCAAGCAAGTCATTGATAAAATGGCGGCTGTGATGATTTTACAAGGCTATTTAGATAGCAAAAATTAATTAATGAGGTGGCAAACATGGCACACGAACACAACCATGAAGAAGAATTACATGTACAACATATTACAGTGATTGATGAAAACGGAAACGAGCAGCTTTGCGAAGTAATTCACGTACACGAGTCTCCTGAATTCGGCAAATCTTACGTATTTTACTCAATGGTAGGCGCTGAAGAAGATGAAGACGGCTCTGTAGAAATCTTCGTATCTTCATTTGTACCATCTGAAAACGGTGAAGATGGCGAATTAACACCGATTGAAACAGAAGCAGAGTGGGACATGGTAGAGGACGTTTTAAACGCTTTAGAGGACGAAGACGAAGAATAATTGTTTTCAATTTAGAGTGTAAGGAACAAGGATGGCACAAGCGGTCCTTGTTCTTTTTTTACGCCATCAACTTTACGTACTTAAGTAGTAATGAGGGAGCACATAGATACGAAAGGGAGGAATACAAATGAACGAAGAAACGCAAGAATTTATCATGATTGGTGAAAATGGTAAAGAGCAAACATGCCGTGTTGTTTTTACATTTGATGCGGAGGAAAAATCATATGTACTGTTTTCCCTAATCGATGAAAACGGCAATGAAATTCCTGGCGATATTTCAGCGATGACATTTGATTATGATGATAACAGCGGTGAAATGATTAATTTACAGCCTGTTGAAACAGAAAGTGAATGGGAAATGATTAATGAGGTTGTGCTGACACTTCTTGATGAATTCCAGGAAGAACCACAGCTTATTACGGTCACAAATGAGGATGGTACAGATCAGGTGTGCGAGGTCATTCATACATTTGCTTCTGAACAATTCGGTAAATCTTATGTACTTTATGTCGCTGTTTCAGACGAACCAATGGAAGAGCGAGATATTTTCGCTGCCCAGTATGTACCTGGATCAGATGGATCGATTGAAGATTTGCTTCCGATTGAAACGGATGAAGAATGGGATTTTGTCGAAGATATTTTAAATGAATTGTAAATAGGACAGTCTAAAGTATACTCGAAACCAAGCGAGTATACTTTTTTGATATGAAAATAAACCACGTGACGACTCTTAGGGGAACGTTTACCGTACAGGTGAACTAACATGCTAATAGTGATTGAGCAAGGACTAGTGTTGACAGTACGGCTTCTACCGGCGATTGGCTGGACGCTATTGGCGATTCGCATGGTTTTACCGGCGATTGTACGGATTCTACCAGCGTTTTGCACGATTTTATCAGCGATAGTTATGGACGAAAAATTTTTTATGTGTGCAAATTCCCTCGAATTATCATTTCTGTTTGTCGTAAAAGTTGATTTCTAGTATGATATTGAATAGTGATAGGGGGGAAACCCGTGGATAACGGTTCAAAGAAGCAAGAAATGTTTACAAAAATGCAGAAAAAAAAGTCTGAGGTAAAAGTCGTGAGAAAAATAGTAGCTATTATAGCCATTACGTTTGTCTTAGTATTTGGC